>SOKS01000087.1 GCA_004375725.1 Dehalococcoidia bacterium
AGAGAACTATCAGACTCAATGAGCTGGATTATCCGGCTGCCTACTATCACCCCATCGGCTATTCTGGCCAGTTGCCGTGCCTGTTCCGCGGTGGATATACCAAAGCCGATACATAGCGGTTTGGTGGTCTGATTTCTGACGCGGGCAACAATCGCCGTTAAATTATCAGGCAACATATCTCTGGCGCCGGTAACGCCGGTCACCGATACCAGATAGATAAACCCCTGAGACCGCTCCGCCACGAGGCTGATGCGTTCTTCATCGCTGGTGGGAGCCAGCAGGTAGATGAGGTCGAGGTTGCTTTTATTAGCCACTATCTCCAATGCCTGCCCTTCTTCCGGTGGTAAATCGGGCACAATCAGACCGCTCACGCCGACTTCAACACACCTGTGGCAGAAAGCATCAAGCCCGAAGTTGTACACCGGGTTGTAATACGTCATGAAAACCAGCGGCGTGGTTATTTCACCCTGTAACTGCTGCGCCATTTCGAAGCACTGCTGCGGCGTAACACCGTTTTGGAGCGCCCGGTGGCTGGCTCTCTGAATGGTGGTGCCGTCGGCAAGGGGGTCGGAAAAGGGGATGCCCAGCTCAATGATGTCAGCGCCGTTACCGGCCAGCGTAATCGCCGACTTTCTGGTGGTGTCAAGGTCAGGATAACCGACCGTAAGATAGGCGATAAGCGCCTTGTAACCCGGTTTGAAGACCGCCGCAATCTGGCTCATGCTTTCTTATCCTTGGCTCCGGCGATTATGTCCAGGTCCTTATCGCCACGGCCGGAAAGATTGATGACGATTGTTTTATCGGTGGACAGGTCAGCCGCCAGCCTGGCCGCATGGTAGATAGCGTGGGCAGGTTCCATGGCCGGGATGATGCCTTCAGTGTCACACAGAAGCCGGAATCCCTCCACCGCCTGAGCATCTGTAACCGCGACGTAGCGGGCACGGCCGATGTCTTTGTAGTAGCTGTGTTCCGGTCCCACGCCGGGATAATCAAGTCCGGGGGCGATGCTGTGAGTCTCACGTATCTGACCGTTATCATCTTCCAGAAGGTATGATTTGGCCCCGTGCAGAACGCCCACCCTGCCCGCGGTCAGAGGTGCCGCGTGGCTTCCTGTCTCCAGACCTCGTCCACCAGCCTCGACACCGATGAATTCGACTTTCCGGTCGTTGAAAAAGGGATGAAAGAGGCCGAGGCTGTTGCTGCCCCCACCGACACAGGCCACCAGGTAGTCGGGCAGGCGATTATACGCTGCCAGCATCTGCTCTCTTGTTTCCTGCCCGATGACCGCTTGAAAATCGCGGACCATCAGGGGGTACGGGTGAGGGCCGACCACCGAACCGAGCAGGTAATAGGTATCACCGACATTGGTGACCCAGTCGCGAATGGCTTCATTGATGGCATCTTTGAGGGTGCGGCTGCCGGAGGATACACTGCGAACCTCGGCGCCCATCAATTTCATGCGGTGGACGTTTGGTGACTGCCGCTCGATGTCCTCATCGCCCATGTAGACAATGGCCTTTAGACCGAGCAGGGCACAGGCGGCGGCCACGGCCACGCCATGCTGTCCCGCGCCGGTCTCGGCAATCACCCGCTTTTTACCCATGCGTCTGGCCAGCAGCGCCTGCCCCACCGCGTTGTTTATCTTGTGGGCGCCGGTGTGTGCCAGGTCTTCCCTTTTCAATAAGATAGCCGCGCCGCCAATCTGCTCGGATAACTGGCGGGCATGATACAGCGGGGTGGGTCGGCCGATATACTCGTGGCACAGGTGGTGAAACTCATGAGCAAAACTTTCATCGGCACAGGCTTCCCGATAAGCGTGCTCGAGTTCATCGAGGGCCGCCATCAACGTTTCCGGAACGAATTTACCGCCGTACTCCCCGAAGTAACCGCGGACGTCGGGTCTATCTCCCGTGCTCATCAAACCTCCTTACGGCTTTGATAAAGGCTCTGATTCTGGCAACATGTTTTACACCACCCACTTCCACGCCCGATGATACATCAATGCCCCAGGGAGACACCTTTTTGAGCGCCGTACTGACGTTCTCGGGAGTTAAGCCACCGGCCAGGATTACCGGAAATTCACTGGCCACCTGCCTGGCCAGATTCCAGTCGAGCCTTGTGCCGGTCCCACCGTACTTTCCCCTTATCTTCGGGTCCAGAAGAAAGTCATGTTTCTGCCTGGAAAGAGCGCTTGTCCCTTCTGCCAGATAGGCACAGACCTCCGAGGCGCTCTGCCCCCGTTTTACCCTGACGGCTTTTATCAACGGCCTGGCGATCTCACGGCAGTACTCCCAGGACTCATCGCCACTCAACTGCACCCGGTCCAGGTAGCAATTCTCCGCAATCAGGTTTACTGTGGCCGCGAGTGAGTTAGCGAATACGCCGACTATTTCGGTTGGGTGGCCACTCTGTTTCACCGCCATGGCTATCTTCTGTGCCTGTTCCAGAGAAATCCGACGCGGGCTGGGGGCGAAGACCAGCCCAATAAAGTCCGCGCCAGCTCTGGCGGCGGCCAGAGCGTGTCTTTCCTCTTTGATACCGCAAATCTTTATACGGGTCATTTCACCAGCTCTCTCACTTTCGCCGCGATGTCACCGGCGGTGAGCAGCGCCTCACCCACCAGGGCGGCATTGACGCCCCAGCTTTCCAAATTTTCCATATCCCTCCGGCGGCTTATACCGCTCTCGCTGACCACAACCCTGTCTTTTGGTATCAGCGCTCGCAGCCGTTGCGTGGTGCCGGTGTCTACGTGAAAAGTTTTCAAGTCGCGGTTGTTGATACCGATAATTTGAGCGTGGCTGCGAAGTGCCTTCTCGACCTCGTTTTCATGGTGAACCTCGACGAGGCAGCTTAAATCGAGTTTGTGGCTCAATAACAGCAGTTCCTCAAGCTGCGCCTGCTCCAGTATCGACACGATGAGGAGCAGCGCATCCGCACCGCCGGCGCGGGACTCATAGACCTGATACGGGTCAAAGATAAAATCCTTGCGTAATAGCGGAATCTCGACTGCCTCCCTGACTTCAGCCAGGTGCTCCAGGTGGCCGTGAAAATACTTATTTTCCGTCAGCACCGAGATGGCGGCGGCACCGTTATCGGCATAGGTTCTGGCTAATTCCACAGGTTTAAAATCGGGGCAGAGTACACCTCTTGAAGGCGATGCCCTTTTAACCTCGGCAATCAGACTGACGCCGCCCCTTTTCAGGGTAGCCGCAAAGTCCAGCGGCTTTGCACGCTGAGCGATAAGTGCTTCCAGCTCGGAGGCGGGCACCGCTTTCTTCCGCTGCTCTAGTTCTTCTTTTTTATCGGCGACTATTTTGTCCAGCATAACAGTGCTTTTACCCCAGGCTATTGCTCAGTCTTATCAGGCCTTCCAGTTTTTCCCTGGCCTGGCCGTTATCAATGGTGGCTTCGGCAAGCTTTACTCCCTCTCTCAGGTCTGAAGCCCGGTTGCCAGCATAAAGGGCAGCGGCCGCGTTAAGTACCACCACGTCACGCCCGGGCCCCTTCTCACCACTGAGGACACGGCGCAGTATAGCGGCGTTTTCCTCCGGCGTTCCTCCCCTGATATCTGAGATTCCGGTTTTCGGAAAGCCGAAGTCGGCGGGTTCAACTTCAGACGGAGGCAGAACTCCCTGCTCATTGACCTCCCAGAACACAGACTTTCCGCTGATGGAAAGCTCATCCATGCCGTCCAGGCTGTGCACCACGAGGGAATGTTTTGTGCCCAGCCGGTGAAGAACGGCGGCGATTTTATGGCCCAGCTCCTGACTGGGCACGCCGATTACCTGAAATTCGGCGCGGGCGGGATTTGTAATGGGGCCAAGGATATTGAACACCGTCCGGATGCCGATTTCCCGGCGCGGGCCGGCGGCGTGTTTCATGGCCGGGTGGAATATGGGGGCGAACATGAAGCCAATGCCGACTTTTTCCAGGCATTCGGCGACGGCCTCAGCATTGAGGTCGATTTTCACTCCCAGCGCTTCGAGGACGTCAGCGCTGCCGCAGTGGCTGGTCATGGCGCGATTGCCGTGCTTGGCGACCCTGAGGCCAGCCCCGGCGGCAACGAAAGCGGCGGCCGTGGAAATATTGATGCTGGAGCAGTTATCACCGCCAGTGCCGCAGGTATCGATAACGGGCGGCTTCGCCTTCACCGGGACGGCCTTCTCCCGCATAACGCTGGCCAGTCCGGCGATTTCGTCAACCGTTTCCCCTTTAATGCGCAGCGCGGTAATAAAAGCGGCAATCTGGGCGGGAGTCGCCTCACCGCTCATAATCTCTGCCATTACTGCGGCGGCCTGTTCAAAACTCAGTGAGTTGCCTGAAACCAGAGTATTGATAGCTTCTTTAATCATTTTGTCCACCTCCCCTGTCGATAAAATTCCTCAGCAAATCCTTGCCTACCTCCGTCATAATCGACTCCGGGTGGAACTGCA
>SOKS01000182.1 GCA_004375725.1 Dehalococcoidia bacterium
TGGCTACTTTATTGCTTGAGCGGTAATTTCGGCGAGGTCAAGGATCTGAACTTGTTCCGTGATATTTTTATCCTTCAGCCCATCTTCGAACATGGTCATGCAGTACGGACAGCAGACGCAAATTGTCTGCGGGTCTTTTTCCAGCGCCTGTTCGACGCGGGCAATGTTGATGCGCTTGCCAAGGCTTTCTTCCATCCACATCCTGCCACCTCCAGCGCCGCAACAAAATGAACGTTTCTCGTGTAAATCCATCTCCGTTGGCTTATGGCCAGTGGCCGTGGCGAGTACCTGACGGGGAGCTTCATAGATTTGATTGTAACGCCCCAGGTAGCAGGAGTCATGGAAGACAAGTTTTCCCAAATCGGGCACACGACTCAATTTCAGTTTGCCATCTTGAATTAGCTTGTAGATAAATTCGGTGTGGTGGTAGATTTCTAGTTCAGCGCCATACTGTCGGTAGTCGTTCTTAAGCGTGCTGTAGCAATGGGGGCACTGGGTAATGATTTTGGTTACCCCTCTCTCGGCAAATAGTTTTATATTCTCCTGTGCCATGCGGTCAAAGACATATTCATTGCCCAGGCGTCGCAGGCTATCGCCACAGCATTGTTCATCTTTTCCCAGAATACCCCATGATATGCCGGCAGCATTTAAAATATTGGCCACAGCCACTGTCGTACGCCGGCTGCGGGCGTCAAAGGCACCGGCACAGCCAACGTAGAAAAGGAATTCAGTCTCGGTGGCTGAAAAAGGCTTGGCTTCAATCTCGCTTGCCCATTTGACGCGCTCTGACGGAGCAATGCCCCATGGGTTACTCCGCTGCTCCATATTTTCAAACAGGTTCAGTAATTCATCGGGAAATTTGGTTTTTAACTGTACCAGATTTCTCCGCATATCGATGATGTGACGCACATGCTCAATATTTACCGGGCAGACCTCCATGCAGGCACCGCAGGTGGTGCATTCCCAGAGTACCTCTTCGGCAATGCTGCCCTCTCCGCTTTCGGCAATTAATGGCAGCGATGGCTCCTTTTTCCCCAGTATCAGTGGTCCATTGGTTAACAGGTTGAACTTGAGGTCCTTAATCAACGAGCGGGGATTGAGGGGTTTTCCGGTGGCGTAGGCGGGGCATACTTCCTGACAGTGCCCCGGTTCGACGCAGGCGTAGAAGTCAAGGAGTTGCTTTCGGGTAAAGCCGTCTATTCTTGAGACACCGAAAGTCGACTCGTCTTCCAGGTTTATACGGCTGGGAATGCCGTGGGGAGGGGGTGTGGAGAGGAGGTCGTTTAAGACGGCGAAAATTACGTGCCTGTATCTGGTATAGCCGATGATTATCAGTACGAACAGGACAAACCCCCAGTGGCTCCAGAACCAGATACTGTGCCACATTTCCAGTGAAGCGCCGGAGGAGTAGACATGGCTGAAGGCGGTGCTTATCGGCGGGGTGAGAATGCCCAGCCCGGCTGGTGGGTGTCCCGCGGCGATCTGGGTGGCAATTTTCCCCAGGTGTGTTATCGGGTGAATCAGCACGGTGAACAGTATTACCATCGCCTCAAAGGTCCGGTAACCCTCAAGGCGTGGCGACCTGATAATAAAGCGCCGGAAAATACCCCATAGTGCCCCAAGCATGATTAAGGGGGCAACGATGTCCATAACCCAGGTATAGATGCCATAGACCGCACTGTGCTCGATGACATCGGATATGCCGAATCCCGAGCCGATAATGATAAAGAAAAAGTAATAGGTGATAAATAGGAGAAAGCCCCAGACCATGAGCATGTGTCCCACGCCGGCCCGGTCTTTCCTGGTCAGGTTCTTGAACTGGCACTGCTGCGCGATTAAATGGCCGATAGCCGTTACCGCCCTTCGGAAAAGCTGGCCGAACCTTTCTTCTTTTCTGCCCAGAGAAAGATAACGAAAAAGCTGGTAAAGCCGGTAGCTGAATACACCTGCGGCCAGCCCGGTCAGGCCCCAGAAAAGGACATACCCGATAACTCCCAGATGACTCACTGGATTCATATTAGTTTCTTATCCCTTTCAATCTGGTCAGTGCCTCTCGACCATGAACTCCACGCCTTTGGCACGAAGCTCTTTGACCCTTTGCGTTAAGGACGGAACAATTTTGAGCACATCACCGACGATGCCATAGGTGGCCACTTCGAAGATAGGTGCATTCTTGTCAATATTTATGGCCACGATGACATCGGAGTCCTGCATGCCGACTAAATGCTGAATGGCGCCGCTTATACCGCAGGCGATGTAAAGTTTGGGCCGGACCGTTTTCCCGGTCTGACCGACCTGTCGTTCGGCGGGCATCCAGCCCGCCTCGACGGCACCGCGGGAAGAACCAACCACCCCACCCAGTTCATCCGCCAGCTCCTGAAGGAGGCTGAAATTTTCTTTGGCGCGCATGCCACGTCCGCCCGATACGATGATATCCGCGGCCGCCACATCTACCTCGCCTGCCTTGCGCTCGTCTATTACTTCCAGCACCTTAACCGCGATGTCCGCTTCCTGGAACGGCACCATCTCGCGGACAATTTTACCCTTGCGTGAAGAGTCTTTCGCGGGCAGGGGCATGACGTGAGGGCGAACCGTGGCCATCTGCGGGCGAGTTCCTTCGGTGAGTATGGTGGCCATGATATTGCCGCCGAAGGCAGGGCGGGTCTGCAGCAGAAATCCCCTATCATCAATTGCCAGCCCGGTACAGTCAGCAGTAAGTCCGGTCTGCAATTCGGTGGCTACCGCCCCGGCCAGGTCCCTCCCCAGTCCGGTCGCCCCCACCAGCATTATTTCTGGCTTGTATTTTCTGACCAGGTAGCATATGGCTTTATAGTACGGCTCGGTGAGGTAGCGGCGGAATACGGGGTCGTCAATGAGGTAAGCTTTGCTCGCTCCAAAAACAAATGATTCCTGGCAGAGGTGCTCCACATGGTCGCCGATAACCACGGAACACAATTCCTCCTTGCGGGCTCTGGCTAAATCAGCACCAACTCCCAGTAGCTCCCAGGAAACCCCCGCCGGTTCGCCAGCCGTCTGCTCCACAAACACCCAGACTCCCCGATATTCCTTGAGTTTGACAAGTAACGCAGCTTCTTCTTCAATTACCTCAGGAGCTTCTTCTACAGCAGCAACCTTTTTCTGCGCGGCAAGTTCGGCGAGGATTTTCTGTTCCTCCGGAGTTAAATAAATTTCAAGGGCGTCAACAGGGCAGACTTTGAGGCATTTACGGCAGCCGATACAATTGGCAATGATGATTATCGGCTCACCTTTCTCATTCATCTCGATGGCATCTTTGGGGCAGGAACTCTGACAGCGGGCGCCGCAGGCAATGCATTTACCGGAAATGAGTTGGGCTACGCCGCGCGGTCTTTTTACTCTTTTCCTGTCTTCCATATGCCTCTTTCTGTTAACTGCTTGAGTTGAAATAAAGGACGTCTTTTTCGATGAGATTTTCCAGCAGCAGGTTGGCCGCCTCTTCAGGTTCATTTAATCCGTCGCCCAGAATTTCCCCCTTGGCTCTTTCTGGCGAAAAGATTCGGCGCACTTGAGTTGCGGAACCCTTGAGGCCGACTCTATTCTCGTCTAGCTTCATTTCCTGGTTATCCCATAGCGATACCGGCGCTTTTTCGGCCATTAATCGCCTGGGCAGCGTTGGGTAGCGCAGGTGGTTGATTTCCCGTACCACGGCAATCAGCGCCGGCAGCGGTGCCTCAACTTTTTCTCGCCAGCTACCCACTTTCCTCCTGACTATCACTTTTTTAGCTGTCAGGTCAATATTTTCGATGCGGTCAACCAGCGTTAGCTGCGAGAAGGCAAGACGGGTAGCGATGCCTGGCCCAACCTGGGCCGTATCACCATCGATGGTCTGTCGCCCGCAAATAACCGCCACCACTTCATCTTTCTGATTCAATCGCTTGATTGCCTCAGCCAGCACGAAGCTCGTTGCCAGAGTATCGGCACCGCCGAAGGCGCGGTCGCTCAGGAGTACAGCCTCATCAGCGCCTAAAGCTAAAGATTTACGCAACGTAATCTCGGTATTTGGCGGGCCCATTGAGATAACCACTACCCGGAATCCATACCTGTCTTTAAGACGAAGACTCTCTTCCAGGGCGTGGGCATCGAAAGGGTTCATGATAAAGGGCACCCCTTCTCGCTTCAGAGTGCCCGTTACCGGGTCAATTTCAACCTGTGTAGTATCGGGGACCTGTTTAATGCAGGCCACAACTAACAAAAATCACACCTCTATTTATAACTTTCTATCCGTATTAATAACTAATTTACGCTCAGCAGGCACAGGCGTTTATGCTTATTACACGAGGTATATGATTTGCCCGCCGGTTAAATTTTTTATATCTTGATAACGTTAATAATAGCATATTTATGGCACTATCGCTATGGCTTGTGATTTGGAGTGGTA
>SOKS01000190.1 GCA_004375725.1 Dehalococcoidia bacterium
AGGACTGAGCATTGCGTTCTATTTGGCGATTTAATGACGGGCTATTTTACGGATGGGTGGTGGTGGCTGTTTTTCTGGTAATTGGCATTACGCTCTACGGCATACATTTCTCCTTTGGCGTGTTTTTCAAGTCAATTGAGGCAGAATTCAGTCTCACCCGGGCGGCGACTTCCACCATACTATCCGCCAACATGTTACTGGCCGGTCTGTGCTCTTTCTTTGCCGGTTGGGCCATGGACCGTTACGGGCCGAGACGTGTGGTTCTGCTCATGGGTATCTTTGCCGGCCTGAGCCTGGTGCTGACCAGCCAGACCAATGCCTTTTGGCAGCTGTTCATCACCTACAGCCTGTTGCTGGCCATGGGCACCGGGCCTCTCTTTGTTGTGCCGATGTCGGCCGTCTCTCGATGGTTTGATAAGAAAAGAGGGCTGGCGCTGGGTCTCTCCAGCATGGGAATAGGGCTGGGGATGATGGTCATGGCACCGTTTGCCACCTATCTCATCACCCATTTCAGCTGGCATACCGCCTATCTGGTGATAGGGCTGCTTGCCTGGTTAATGGTGGTGCCTCTATCCAGGCTCTTAAAAAGAGACCCGGGTGAAATCGGCGCTCTGCCTGACGGAGTAAAAGTGGGTGATATTGAGCAACCAGTTAAAACAGAGACTTCGCCACTGGCTCAGCACCCGGTGTTAGCCATTGTTCAAAATCGCAATTTCTGGATTTTTGCGTCTATCTGGTTCTTATTTGCGGGCTGCCTATTTCTCATATTTACCCACCTGGTACCCCATATCACCGATATCGGCTTTTCTCCGCTGGAGGCAGCAACCGTACTCGGTCTCATGGGTGTGGCTTCTCTTCCGGGCAGGTTACTGATGGGTATTGCTTCCGATAGAATAGGGAGGAAGCTAACACCCATTATCAGCACGCTGGTGCAGGCGGTGGCGATAGCGTGGCTGGTATGGGCGCAAAGCCTGTCGAGCCTGTATTTATTTGCCGTTATATACGGCTTCTTTTACAGCGGTTTTGGCACCAGTGGGGCGGCATTAATAAGCGATACTTTTGGTATGAAAAATATTGGTACCGTGTTTGGTTTGCTGGAAGTCGGCTTTGGCATCGGGGCAGCGCTCGGCGCAGCGATGGGCGGATATGTCTTTGATGTCAGCGGCAGCTATAAGGTAGCTTTTATGCTCGGTGCTCTGGCCATGCTGGTGGCCACACTGCTGTTTGCCGTGGTACGGCGGAGAGCGGCTGCGTCGCATTATCAATAGCGGCAGATTTTTATGTTATTATCAAAATTTAAGGGCAGGATATTTTACGGCTGGGTGGTGGTGGCCACCTTCTTTATTACCGGTACAGCCATCTGGGGGATTCGCTTTTCCTTTGGCGTTTTCTTTAAATCACTGGAGAGCGAGTTCGCGTTGAGCCGGGCGACTACGTCAGCCATCTTTTCCGCGCAGATGGTGCTGGGCGGTATATTCACCATTCTGGGCGGCTGGGCCCTGGACCGGTTCGGTCCCAGAATAGTTATCCTCTTGATGGGTATCTGCACCGGCCTCAGCCTGTTGCTTGCCGGGCAGACCAGTGCCCTGTGGCAAATCTTTCTAGCCTACAGTCTGCTAATGGCGATGGGAACCGGCGCTATCTTCGTCGTGGTAATGTCAACGGTCTCCCGATGGTTTGAAAGGAGACGAGGCCTGGCACTGGGCCTCGCCAGCCTGGGCGCCGGAATGGGCCCGTTGATGGTGGCTCCCTTTGCCACCTATCTGCTCTCCATTTCTGACTGGCGAATGGCGTTCACCATACTTGGTGCCATCGCCTGGGTGGTGGTTATTCCATTGTCACGGCTTCTAAAGCGAGACCCCCAGGAGATTGGCATGCTGCCTGACGGAGCCGAGTTCTCCGCAAGTACGTTCCTGGAGCAGAAGCCGGTCGTATCGGCGGACCACCTTTCTCCGCGGCAGGCATTCCGGACAAGGAGTTTCTGGCTCTTTATCGGCATCTTTTTCCTCTTTTCCAACAGTCTGTTTCTGGTTCTGACGCACCTGGTGCCCCATATAACCGACCTCGGGTTTTCCGCGGTGGAAGCGGCCACCGTTCTTAGCGTAGCTGGCGGGGCAACTATTGTTGGCCGGGTGTTTTTTGGCATGGCGTCAGACAGAATGGGCAGGAAAAGAGCGGTAATGGTCGGTACCCTGCTCCATGTTATTGCCATGGTATGGCTGCTCTGGTCGCGGGAGTTGTGGATGTTCTACCTTTGGGCGCTTGTTTTCGGACTTGCCTGGGGAGGGACGGGGCCGACGATGGCGGCGCTGATTGGTGACACATTCGGCCTGGGCCGGATAGGGGCCATTCTGGGCCTGCTCGAAGTCGGTTTTGGCACCGGGGCGGGGTTAGGTCCGGTTATCGGCGGGGCCATTTTTGATTTGAAGCAGAGCTATTTTCTCGCGTTCTTGCTGGGGGTGGCGGCGATGCTGGTGACAACTGTGCTGGTATCATTCATCAGGCGGGAAAGGGGCAGAACTGTAGCCAGCAGATGAGTGGTATCGTTAGTAAGCGAATATATTAGCCGCGAGTTGAGCCAGCCTTATCGCATAGCCCGGGATGACGCCCAGCAGCAGCACGCCAATGCAGCACAGTAGCAGTGCCAGTCGCAGCGCTCCGGAGGAGGGTACTTTCTCTGCGGACGCTGCCTCACCCAGCCACATCACCTTGACCACACGCAGATAGTAGTAGGCGGAAACGACACTGTTGATTACGGCGATTATCACCAGCCAGAGCAAACCATTCTGTATCGCGGCGTTGAAGATATAGAACTTGGCCATAAAGCCCGCCGCCGGCGGCATACCAATCAGCGAGATAAGGCAGAGCGTCAGCGCCAGAGCCAGCAACGGTGCTCGCTTCCCCATCCCCGAATAGTCCTCGATGAGGTCACTATTCAGCTTATTTGAGATAGCAATAATGGCTATGAAGGCACCCATATTGGTGAAGGCGTAGCTGGCGAGGAAGAAGAGGACGCCGCTCTGCCCGAGGATGTTCTCTGCCGAAGCCATGCCCATGGCTGCCAGTCCCACCATGAGGTAGCCAGCCTGGGCGATGCTCGAGTACCCGAGCATGCGCTTGATATTGGCCTGTGGTATGGCGATGATGTTGCCGACGGTCATGCTGATAGCGGCCAGCGCGGCAAATATAAGTCCCCAGTTCAGGCTCAGCCAGACAGGCAGGCCAAAGGCGGAGAAGAAAACCCGCAGGATAACGGCAAAGCCCGCCGCCTTGCTGGCCACGGACAGATAGGCGGTGATGGGGGTTGGGGCGCCCTCGTAAACGTCAGGCACCCACATCTGGAAGGGAACGGCGGCAATCTTGAAGCCGAACCCAGCGACCAGTAGCACGATGCCCAGCAAGAGTCCGGGGCTGGCCAGAAGTGTCATCGGTGGCAGCGACTGGATAACCTGAGCGATTTCACCCAACTGCGTTTTACCGGTGAAGCCGAAAATCAGCGCCATGCCGTAGAGCAGCACCGCCGAAGCAACGGCCCCCAGCAGCAGGTACTTCAACGATGCCTCGGTTGACTTTTTATCTTTTAAGAAACCGACCAGGGCGTAGAGGGAGATGCTGGTCAACTCGAGGGCAATGTAGATGGCAATCAGGTTGGTGGTGGCGGCCATAAGCATCATGCCCAGCGTGGCCAGGAGCACGAGGGCATAGTATTCACCCTGAAATTTTGAGAACTTGCTTACGTAATCGGTGGAGGAGAGTATCACCAGGAAGGCAATGCCCAGAAAGAGCATCTTGAAGAAAATGGCAAAATTATCCACGGCCAGCATGTTGTTGAAGATGGCCGGGTAGCTGCCTCCCCACATGGCGATGGTGACGCCGCCGGCAATCACGAGGCCGGAAATGCTGACCTGTGCCAGCCACCGCTTCTGCTCGATAAACAGGTCGAGCAGGATAACGATGGCCGCGATGACCAGCAAAGTTATTTCCGGTATAAACAGGGCCAGGTTCAATTTATACTCCTTGCCATCATTCTAGCCACCCAGCAGCCCAATAACGGGTGCAATGCCGAGCTTGAGCACGTCGGTGATAACGGCCGGATAGATACCGACCAGCATAATCACGGCCACAAGGGCGAACATGTAGGCTTTCTCCAGGACATCGGCATCAGCTGTGCCGTCGTATTGCTCCAGCGGTGGACCGTAGAACACGCGCTGCAGCATCCAGAGGATATAGCCGGCGGTAACTACCACCCCGAGCACACCCAGAATAGTATAGCCCTGGATCCAGGGCACAGTGGTTGAGGAATAGCTGCCGATAAATACCAGGAACTCAGCGGCAAAGCCGCTGGTGGTCGGCAGTCCCAGAGAGGCCAGCCCGGCGATGGAGAACACCACGGTGATAACCGGTATCTGTCTTGCCAGGCCACCAAACTTACGCAGGTCACGTTCGTGAGTGTTATGCATCACCAGTCCGACCATGGCGAAGAGCAGCCCGGTGACCAGACCGTGGCTGACCATCTGGAGGGCAGCCCCGACCAGGCTCACCCTGCCGAGGGCGAAAATGCCCAGTAATACATAGCCCATGTGGCTGATGCTGCTGTATGCAATCAGCCGCTTAAAATCGGTCTGCCGCATGGTAACGGCAGCACCATAAAGCACGCCGATGATAGCCAGTATGACCAGTATGACGGCATACTGCTGGGCTACCGTCGGGAACATGGTAACGCACAGGCGGATCATGCCGTAGCCACCCATCTTGATGAGCACCCCGGCCAGCATGACGCTGACCGCGGTCGGCGCATCGGTATGGGCATCGGGCAGCCAGGTATGAAATGGAAAGACCGGTAGCTTGATGGCAAAGCCGATGAGGAGCAGGAAGAAAATGGCTGCCGCCGGCATTATCGACTGCACCAGGCCGAGACCTTGGTTACCGATTTCCAGCATACTCAAGCTACCGGTGGTAAAGTACAGGCTCAGGATACCGGCCAGCATAAAGGCGCTGCCGAAGAGGGTATACACTACGTACTTGATGGCTGAGTATTCCTTGCGCCCCGCTCCCCAGATGGTTATCAGGAAGTACATCGGGATGACTTCTATCTCCCACATAATAAAGAAGAGCAGCAGGTCGAGGGAGAGAAAGACCCCGAGGATGCTCGTTTCCAGAAGCAGGAGCCAGGCAAAGTACTCGCGTACCCTCAGGTTAATCTTCCATGAGATGAGCACTACCAGAAAACCCAGGAAGGCGGTGAGCGCCATCAGCGGCAGACTCAGGCCGTCGACACCCAGATGATAGTAGGCGTTGATGGGGGCAATCCACAGCACCTCTTCCTCAAACTGGATCAGGCCAGCGGCTTCAGGCGACCGGTCAAACAGGGCGAAGAGGATAACGGACAGGGCCAGGGGTACGAAGGTAAAGATAGCGGCTGTCCACCGGATAACCTGCTCACGGTTGGAGAGCACGAAGGCAATGAGCACGGCACCTGCCGCAGGCAGGAAGAGTATCATTGTCAGATAACCCGAACCTATCAATACCAACTCCTATCTTTATTTAGCCAAAGAAGTAAATGACAAAAATGATTGCCAGAATACCTATTCCCATAAACAGGCCGTAGAGTTGAAGCTGCCCGGTCTGGGCGTATCTAATTGCCCGGCCACTGGCGATGACGCCATTGGCCACGCCATTGACGGCACCGTCCACGGCTTTGTTATCAAACTGCTCAAAACCACCAAAAAGGCCTCTGAACAGAGCATTTTTCACGATAATATTCTCGTAAAGTTCATCAAACCAGTACTTCCGGTAGAAAAGGGTATGGAGCGGTTTAAACATGCCGCCCACGCGCTCTGCTGAAATCCAGAATTTGCTGTACATGGCGTAGGCGAGCAGAATTCCCAATCCCGCCAGTATCAGTGATATCCAGGGAAGCGACAGAGTGAAGGGATGAAAAAGACCTTCAAGGAAGCCATGTGTTTCCCCGTGCCCCATGAAGGCGCCAAAATGCCCGGTCACGTTCCAGAGCCCGGAAAAGATGGAAAGAACGGCCAGAATTATCAGGGGTATGGTCATCACCCTGGGCGACTCGTGGGGCTGGCCGTGGTGGCTCTCCTGACCACCGTGCCCGTGTGCGTCCGGAGCGCCGCCCCGGTACTCCCCGCCGAAGGTCATAAAGACGGCGCGGAACATATAGAAAGCGGTCATGAATACGGTAATCATCGCCAGGTAGAAAAGCACGGGCTGGCTGGCGAAAGCGCTGATTACGACCTCGTCCTTGCTCCAGAAACCGGATAGCGGCCAGATGCCGGCGATGCTCAATGAAGCGATAACAAAAGTGACGTAGGTCCAGGGCATATATTTACGCAGGCCGCCCATCAGGCGCATATCAAAGGTGCCGGTGGCATGGTTGACGCTGCCCGCCCCAAGGAACAGAAGCGCCTTGAAGAAGGCGTGATTGAACAGATGGAAAATACCGATGGCCACCCCGCCGGTGCCCAGCCCCAGCATCATGTAGCCGAGCTGGCTGATGGTGGAGTAGGCCAGCACGCGCTTGATATCGTTCATCACCAGTCCCATGGAGGCGGCGAAAATGGCGGTAATCCCGCCGATAATGGCCACCGTGGTCAGCGCCTCTGTAGAGTGTTGAAAAAGTGGGAACATGCGGGCGACCAGAAAGACGCCGGCGGCGACCATCGTGGCCGCGTGTATCAAAGCGCTGACCGGTGTCGGGCCTTCCATGGCGTCGGGCAGCCAGACGTGGAGCGGGAACTGGGCCGACTTGCCCACCGCGCCGGCGAAGATGCCAATGGCGGCCCAGGTGAGCACGGTGCCCGCCAGCACACCGGTGATGGCCAGCTCGTGAAGCTCGTGAATATCAAAGGTGCCCGTGTTCAGGTAGAGCAGCAGTATTCCCGCCAGGAAACCAAAGTCGCCGAGCCGGGTAACGATGAACGCCTTCTTGGCGGCATCGGCGGCGGACGGTTTGTGGAACCAGAAGCCGATGAGGAAGTATGAGCACAGGCCCACCATTTCCCAGAAGACAAACATAAAAACCAGATTATCCGCCAGGACTAGCCCCAGCATTGACATGGTAAATAGCGACATAAAGGCGTAGTAGCGGTGGTAGCCGGGGTCGCCGTGCATGTAGCCCTGGGAATAAATCTGTACCATCAGGCTGACCACGGTGACCACGATGAGCATCACCGCCGTCAGCGAGTCCATTATCAGCCCTAGATGGATAGTAACTCCGTCCTCGATGACCACCCAGGTAATGTCAGGGACGGGTATCTCGTGGTGTGGCGCTGCCATCACCGAAAAGAGCGCCCAGATGGACAGGGCCAGTGAACCACCAATGGCGGCGATGGTAATATAGCCGGCTATCCTTGACTCCGGCCGGACAAGGGGTCTGACGACAAAGGCGATGATGACAAAGGAGAAGAGCGGGAGCAAAAATATCAGCCAGACCATCTGGTGCGGTATCATAGCTTCCTCAGTACGTCCCTGATAACGTGTTCTTTATCTTTGGGCACCAGGATGGAGTATTCGGCAAACTCCTGACCGACGGGTATGCCTGAGGCAGGCAGGATGCGGGCGGGAACTCCCTCTCCCTCAAAGAGCTCTTTCCACATCTCGGCGACCATCAGGCTTCTGGCTTTTTTAACTTCTACCCACATCTTGTTACCACTTCAATAAATCGATTTTACTGACATCAATATCTTCAAATCCGCGGTAGATGGCGAGGATAATCGCCAGGCCAACGGCCGCCTCGGCGGCCGCTACCACGATGACGAAAATGGCAAAGACCTGCCCGGTGAGCATGGCCGGCACCACGTAGCGCGAGAACGCTACCAGCGTGATATTGACCGCGTTGAGCATAAGCTCGATGCACATCAGGATAATGACGGCATTGCGCTTGGCCAGCACGCCGTAAAGCCCGATGGAGAACAGGATGGCGGACAATATCAAATAATGTTGCAAGCCTATAACCATCTGCTTACTTCTCCCTGGCCAGGACAACCGCGCCCAGAATGGCGGAAAGCAATAATACTGCGGCAATCTCCACCGACAGGAGGTAGCCACCCTCGCCGAAAAGGCTATTGGCCAGAGCCGCGGTGGTCGGTGCTGTCGGTGGCATGCTTGATACCGGCCACGGCGTGTTAATTAACGTCAGGACGAGTACTTCCAGAAACAGGATAGCCACAATAAAGGCCGGGATCTGGAAACGACTGTTTGGGCTGCCCTGCGCCACTTCTCTGGTCATCATGATGGCCAGGATAATCAAAAC
Organism: Dehalococcoidia bacterium; assembly: GCA_004375725.1. Classification (GTDB taxonomy): domain Bacteria; phylum Chloroflexota; class Dehalococcoidia; order Dehalococcoidales; family RBG-16-60-22; genus E44-bin89. Next base: position 8,273 of record SOKS01000190.1, read on the forward strand.
GGATATGGCGCCTACGTAGACCAGAATCTGGACTGCCGCCAGGAAATCGGCGCTGAGGGTGACGTACAGCCCGGCCACTATCAGGAAGCACAGTATCAGCGATAGCGCGGCACGGAACACATTCCGCAGCAGAACTACCCCTAACGCGGCTATAATGCCGACGGCTGCCAGTATCCAGAAAGAGACAACCATTCCCATTACCGTTTCTCCGTAACTTTCTCCACCAGCAGGGTCTGTTCGGGCAACTTATTAGCTTTATCCGGGTAGAAATAACCGCTCACTTTACGCTCCGGTGTTTCCAGCATGTCATCTTTACTCTGCACCAGTTCGCTGCGGCGGTATCGGGCGCACTCGAAAGCGTGACTGAAGTACAGCGCCTCATACGGGCAGGATTCAATACACAGGCCACAGTTGATGCAGTAACCGGTATCCACCTGGTATTTATCAACAACGTATTTATTCTCTGTCATATCGGTCGAGGTGACGATTTCGATGGCACCCTGAGGGCAGGTCTTGGCGCAGGTGCCGCAGCCGGTGCACTTCTCCTTATTCCAGACGAGCTCATTGCCCCGGAACCGCCTCGAGATGTTGAGCCGCTGCTCCGGGTACTGACTGACCGTCGGATGACGGAACAGGTGCCTGATGGTGACCGTCAGGCCCTTGGCGATGCCGATTCCATACCGTTCAAACTTCAATTCTACCCCGTCCTAATTTAAAGAATAATTTCGACCATACCAGAACTAATATCGCCATAACGGCGAAGTTGACGATAATCATTGCCCAGACCAGCTCGGTGGGCCAGCCGGCCAGCACCTGCAGGGCGGTGATAAACAGGTTGAACAGTGACATGGGGAAGAGGAATTTCCAGGCGAAGGCCATCAGCTGGTCGATTCTGATCCTGGGCAGCGTGGTGCGTGTCCACACCATGGCGAAGAAGACGATAATCACCTTGACGACGAACCAGAGCCACGGTGGCAGTATCGGACCTCTCCAGCCGCCGAGGAAGAGGGTAGCGATGATGGCGGAAATGGCCACTGCCTCGGCGTACTCCACCAGATAGAACATGGCGAATTTCATGCCCGAGTACTCGGTGTGGAAGCCGGCCACAATCTCGGAATCGGCCTCCATGAGGTCGAACGGGCTGCGGTTGATTTCAGCGCAGCCGGCAGCGAAGAAGAGCAGGAAGCCCAGCGGCTGGAGCAGTATAAAGGGAACATCCTGAGCCACCACCATCTGGTTCAATGATAGTGAGCCGGAGATGAGCACCACGCCGACAATTGCCAGCACCAGAGGGATTTCGTAGCTCACGACGGCGGCCACGTTGCGCATGGCGCCGAGCAGGGAATACTTGTTGCTTGAGCCCCACCCGGCCATGAAAATGCCCACCGTGGACACCGAGCTGATGGCCACCACGTAAAGTATGCCGACGTTAAGGTCGGCCAGCAGGACGCCATTTCCAAAGGGTACCACGGCGAAAATCATCAGTGCCGGGGCGAAGGCAACCACCGGGGCCAGCCAGTGAATGAGCTTGTCGGCGGCATCGGGCACAATGTTCTCCTTAAGCAGCACTTTGATGGCGTCGGCAACGGGCTGGAGGAGGCCAAAAGGACCGGTGCGGTTTGGCCCGAGGCGCGACTGCATTCTAGCCATGCCCCGCCGCTCGATGTAGATAACGCCCATCACCATGGTCAGGACAAAGCCGATGATGACCACGGTGAAGAAGAGCCAGTGCCACCAGAACCCGCCCGGCCAGTCTGGAGGGATGGACTGAAAATTGACCAGGTTATAAATATTAAGCTCTATGGTTGCCATTAACGGTCAATCTCCCCCACGGTAATATCGATGCTGCCGAAAATTATGATTAAATCAGCTATCTTCCAGCCGCGTACCATGTCGCGCAGCGCTGTCAGGTTGATGAGGCTCGGTGGACGGATATGGCAGCGGTAGGGAGCGATGGAATTATCGGACACCAGGTAGAAACCGAGTTCGCCCTTTGGCGCCTCGATATGGGCATAGGCTTCCCCGGCCGGTGGTCGGATAAGTTGGGGCAACTCGGCTCGGACTGGACCGGACGGTATCTGCTCCATCGCCTGCCGGATAATGTGCAGGCTCTGCCGCGTCTCTTCGACCCTCTGGCGGTAGCGGTCATAGCAGTCGCCGGTGGTCTGCGTTGGTATAGCAAAGTCAAAGCGGTCGTAGATGGAGTAGGGGTCAGCTTTGCGGATGTCCCATTTCACGCCGCTGGCACGCAATACCGGACCGCTCGCCGAGCAATTTATTGCCTGTTCTCCGGTCAGAATGCCGACGCCTTTGGCGCGGGCAATCAATATTTCATTCTGCACCAGAAGCCGGTCATACTCAGCCATGAAGCGCGGCATCATATTCATGAACTTGCGCAGGGCGGGCATGAACTCATCGGGCAGGTCCTGGCTGACGCCGCCCACGCGCATGTAATTATAGGTGAGCCGCTGGCCGCTGACCATCTCAAAAAGGTCAACAATTCTCTCCCGTTCCCGGAACATATAGAGAAAGGGGGTGAAGAAAGCACCGCAGTCGTTTAAAAAAGCACCGACGGCAATCAGGAGAGCCGCGACGCGTTGCAGTTCAGCGATGATAACCCGTATGTATTCGGCACGTTCCGGAACCTTGATGCCCGCCAGCTTCTCCACGGCGAGGCAGTAGGCGAAGTTGTTGCTCATCGATGAGATATAGTCGAGCCGGTCGGTGAGGGGGATAATGCCGGTGTAGGTTCGCTGTTCGGCGAGCTTCTCTATGCCGCGGTGCAGGTAGCCAAAAATGGGCTCAATATCGACCACCACCTCACCATCAAGCGTCACCCGCATGCGGAACACGCCGTGAGTGCTGGGATGCACCGGGCCCATATTGAGCACAAAAGGTTCGGTACGCACTGCCATTTATATAAAATCCTTACGCAGGGGATGTCCCTCAAAACCTGCCCAGAGGAAAATGCGCTTCAGGTTCGGGTGACCTTCAAAGGTGATACCGAAAAGGTCGTAAATCTCTCGCTCCTGAAAGTCGGCTCCCTGCCAGAGGCCCACCACCGAAGGCAAAACAGGGTTCTCGCGGTCGTAACACCGGGTCTTGACGGTCAGGCAGTGGTTATGTTCCAGGGAACTGAGCATATAGCTGACCTCAAAGTGGTCATAGTAATCGACAGCGGTGACAAAATTGAGATAGTCAAAGTCCAGGCCGTCGGTTTCTTTCAGAAAACGGGCGGCGTCAAGCAGATGGTCACTTTTCACCACCAGGTTTTCCTGGCTGGACTCAACCAGGCTGCCGGGAAATTCCCCTTCTATTTTAAGGGCCACTTCCTTACCGGAAAGGGAAACCGTCATCTTTTGAGCAACCTTCTCACATCAATGTTTTTACGTCGGGCAATCTTCTTCTGCAACATCTGGATTCCGTAAATGAGGGCTTCGGGGCGGGGAGGGCAGCCCGGAACATATACGTCTACCGGAATGATGCGGTTATAGCCCGGCACCACCGCGTAAGATGCCGAGGCGAAAATGCCGCCGCTGATGGCGCAGGCGCCCATGGCGATGACCCATTTTGGCTCCGCCATCTGGTTGTAGATGCGCCTCACGTTCGGCGCCATCTTCCAGGTCAGGGTGCCGGCGGTAATCATCAGGTCGGCCTGGCGGGGCGAGGCGCGTAATATTTCCATACCGAAACGCGCCAGGTCAAAGCGCGGCCCGTTGGCGGCAATCATCTCAAAGGCGCAGCAGGCGGGAAAGCAGATGGCCGTCCAGAGAGAGGAGCGCCGACTCCAGTTAATCAGCGCATCCACCGAGGTCAGCAAAATATTCTGCTCCAGCTCCTCGTCAAGCCACTGGTCAGGGTCAGAAATTGATTCCTGGCTGTTCGTTTTCAGGTCTTCAATGATCTGACCCTCTTCCCGGTCCAGCTCGATGTCTGGATAAATGTATTTTCCGGCAGGCTTTATTTCCATTCCAGGACCTTCTTTTTCCAGGCGTAAACGTAGCCAACCAGTATAATGGCAACCAGTATTATTACGGCCACAAAGCTCGCGAAGCCCAGCGCTCTCAGGTTGACCGCCCAGGGGTACAGGAATACCACCAGCACGTCAAGGGCCAGAAATATCAGAGCGTAGAAATAGTAATGGAAGTTGAACTGGACCCATGTCCTGCCGATGGTTTCCATGCCGCATTCAAAGGTGGAATTCTTGATGGGGTTGGGGTTATGGGGGACGATTTTGAGGAACCTGAGGGCGATGGGGATAATTACCATGAAAAGAGTGAAAAGAACAACTGCGATGAGAAACAATCCAATGTAGCCATAGTTCGTGAGCAACTACCCGCCTCGCAATGGAAAATTTATTTGTCGTAGTATAGCATAAACGTTTTTTGTAAGGCAAGTTATTTTGGGAAGTGGCTCTTTTTCAGGTTCAACTCCGGAAAATTAAAAGAACTACGGCCGTAATGGAGGTGACGAAAGAGGTAATAGCGGTACCCATAAATACTTTCACCAAAATACTTCTTATCATCTCAAGTGTCTCGTAGGGCCAGTTGAGTTGCTCAATAAGAGGATTAAACCAGCCTTGCCCAATTATGAATACGATGATGGTTAAGAAAGCGGAGACGAAGAAAACATAAAGTATTACTTTGAAAATGGTATTCCCCGTATCTTTACCCTCGTTTGCCATGTCACATCACCTGATGAAGTGTAAACGAAGTATAAAACTCGTTTCATGCTATGTCAACAGTAACCGGGTAGAAAAAGTCTGGCGAGCATCAGGACCGTGTTACAATTGACATCGCTTTACCCCTTTTGTAAACTGACTTTGTCTAAGCATTAATCCGTCGCTATTTTCAGTCTGGAGAGATACAACCATGCCAATAGAAAATGCTGCTCAGGAACTGGCCGAGTTGATCAGGCGCGGCGAAGCCGATTATATTGAGGCTCGTCTTGAGGAGAGCCAGAACAGCCATATCGTGTATCGGGGAAGGGAACTGGAGTCGATCGGCAGGTCGGAAGCAGTTGGAGGCAACGTGCGGGCGATGGTCAAAGGGGGCTGGGGCTTTGTCAGCTTCAATAGCCTGAGCAATTTGCGAAGCAGGGTTGAGATGGCCATCAAGCAGGCCACGCTGGTTGGCAGCGAGACGAGCCAGCTCGCCACGGTGCCGCCGCTGGTTGACCGGGTACTATCAGGGGTAGGCAAAGACCCCGTGACCGCATCACTCGCCGAGAAGAAGCAGATGCTGGACGAGTACAACGAGATTATCTGGCGGCAGCCCGAGATACAGACCTCGACCGTTGGCTACGGTGATAGCCGCAAACAGACCATTTTCCTGAGTTCACTGGGGAGCCATATTGAGCAGGAAAGGGCCGACATTATGCTGCGTATCGCCGCCGTGGCGGTCCGGGATGGCGATGTCCAGCAAGTAGGGCTGAGCGTGGGCAGTCGGGGAGACCCCACTCCAGTTCAGCAGCTCCACCAGGAGGTAGAGCACCTGTCGCATCATGCCGTGGCATTGCTTTCAGCACCAAAGGCCAAGAGTGGTGAGTACACGGTGGTCCTGGACCCGGTGCTGGCCGGTGTTTTTGTCCATGAAGCCTTCGGGCACCTGTCTGAATCAGACTTTGTCTATGAGAATGACCGCATGCGTGAGCTTATGACGCTGGGAAAACAGTTCGGCAGCCGGGAGCTCAATATCGTGGACACAGCCACACTGCCTGGACTTCGCGGCAGCTATAAATATGACGATGAAGGCGTTCCGGCCACCAAAACATATCTTATAAGGGAAGGCAAGCTGGTGGGCAGGCTTCACTCCAGGGAGACGGCGGCCAAAATGAAGGAGGCACCCACCGCCAATGCCCGCGCCATCAGCTACCGCTATCCTCCCATCGTGCGCATGAGCAATACCTATATTGAGCCGGGTGCGGTGTCTTTTGAGGATATGATCAGTGACATTAAAGAGGGAATCTATGCCAAGAACTGGTACGGCGGCACCACGAGCATGGAAATGTTCACCTTCTCTGCCGGTGAGGCGTATATGATCCGCAATGGCAAAATCGCTGAGGCGCTACGACCGGTGGTGCTGACCGGCAACGTGTTTGACACACTGAAAAATATTGATGCCATTGGCGATGACCTTGATATGAATCAGGGGGGTGGCTGCGGTAAAGGAGGGCAGGCGCCACTGCCGGTTGCCAACGGCAGCCCCCATATACGGCTCCGGCGCTGCCTGGTAGGAGGTAAGTAAGGTGGAAGAGATACTGATTCAGGCGAAAAAAGTCGCCGGGGAAGCGGAAGTATTTTCCGTCTCCTCGGAGGAAACCCAGGTTCATTTCGAGACCAATCGGCTGAAACATCTCCAGACCAAACAGCAGACCAGCGTGGCGCTGCGCATCATTCATCAGGGCAGAATCGGTTACGCGGTTACCACCAATCCTGATGACTATCCAGACCTGGTTGACAACGCCATTGAGACGGCGCAGTTTGGCGTGGCGGCCAGGTTCGAGCTGCCGTCGGCGAACTCATATCCGCAGATTGAGGTTTTCAGCGCCGATGTCGAGTCAGTACCCGTGGAAGCAATGGTTACGCTCGGGGAAGGGCTTATTTCCGCGGTTACGCGGCACACTCCGGACATTATCTGTGAGGCTGAGGTGACCAAGGGTGTGGTCTCGGTACGGCTGATGAATTCTCGCGGCGGACAGGCGGAGTACCGTAAAAGCTATTTCAGTTTTGGCATTGAGGGCAGCCTGATAAAAGACACCGATATGCTTTTCGTTGGGGATAGTGCCAGCTCGTGCCAGCCGGTATCGGAGCCAGGTATGGTAACTGACACCGTACTCCGGCAACTGGAGATGGCAAAAAAGCCGGCAAGAGTGCCCACAAAATCGCTGCCGGTGATTTTCACCCCGCACGGAGTGGCCAGTGCCCTCGTCATGCCGCTGATGGCGGCCTTCAATGGCAAGACGGTCCTTGAGGGGGCTTCCCCGATTGGGCAAAAGCTCGGCGAAAAGGTCTTTGATAAAAAATTACAGCTATGGGATGACCCGACGGTCGCTTTCCGGCCGAGCAGCCGACCCTGCGACGACGAGGGTGTGCCCAGCCAGCGCACCCTGCTTATTGAGGCCGGGAGAGTGGCCAGCTTTCTCTACGACCTTCAGACCGCCGCTCTGGCCAAAACCAGCAGCACCGGGAATGGCAGCCGGGGTCATGGCGGATTGCCAGCGCCCTCTCCGAGCGCTTTTGTCATTGCTCCGGGCAGCACCACGCTGGATGAGATGGTCGAGGATATAAAGGAGGGGCTGGTGGTAGAGCAGCTTATGGGTGCGGGGCAGGGAAACATTCTGGGTGGCGATTTCAGCGGCAATGTCCTGCTCGGCTACAAGGTGGAAAATGGTAAAATAGTGGGCAGGGTGAAGGATACCATGGTTTCCGGGAATGTCTATCAGGTGCTGAAGGACATCGTTGCCCTTGGGAGCGATACCAGGTGGGTAGGTGGCTTTTTGCAGACCCCACATATATGCTGTCCCGGTATATCGGTGGCCAGCAAGGGATAGTATTTTCTGACGGTTAGTCCGCGAAAATTGCATCCCTATTAGTAGAATAAACAGAGGTGTGGTGA
>SOKS01000195.1 GCA_004375725.1 Dehalococcoidia bacterium
CGTTAAACTCCCTCGCTGTCTCCCTTAACGCAAGGGGGATTAAGGGGGATTCAACGGCCCTGGCAATTGCAGGAAGGGGACACAGGGGGTGAGGTAAAAATCCCCCCGCTGAAAGTGAAATCCCGATTGTGCTAAACTCTAATCGTGGCCAAGAAGCGCATTGACACCCTGATGGTGGAGCGGGGGCTGGCGGAAAGCCGGGCCAGAGCCCAGGCCTTAATCATGGCCGGGGAGGTTACGGCGGGCGGGAGTCCTGTTACCAAAGCCGGCACACTCATCAGCGAGGACATTGAAATCACGGTCAAAGAGCCGTTGCCCTATGTCAGCCGCGGGGGTACCAAGCTGGCGCACGCGCTTGACGCTTTCAATATGGGTGTTGCGGGCATGGTGGCGGCGGACATCGGGGCTTCCACGGGGGGCTTCACCGATTGCCTGCTGCAGCGGGGGGCGAAAAAGATATACGCCATAGATGTGGGCTATGGGCAGCTGGACTACCGCCTGAGGCAGGATAAGAGGGTGGTGGTCATGGAGAGAGTCAACGCCCGCTACCCCATATCGCTGCCGGAAAGGGTCGACCTGGCGACCCTGGATCTCTCTTTTATATCGGTGACCAAGGTCATACCCTCAGCAGTCGAATTGCTCAAAGCGAAAGGCAGCCTGCTGGTGCTCATCAAGCCGCAGTTCGAGGCCAGGCGGGTGGAGGTGGGAAAAGGGGGCATAATCAAAGACCCGCAAACGCACGCCAGGGTTCTGGGGCGCTTCATCAAGTGGGCGGTCGAACAAAAATTGCGGTTAAAAGGGCTGATGGCATCGCCCGTTCTAGGCGCATCGGGTAACCGGGAATTTTTCCTGCGATTTAATTTGACATAATGTTTTATGCGGTGTCAGCACAGGCTATGGAGCCGGTTGTCGGCTGGCGGAAAAACAATTGTCGGGCGTCCGTCTGATTAGGCTGAGTTGACTCAGAAATCTGCGAGAGATATAATTAATAGTGGCAGGGTCAATCGGGACCGGAGATAAGAGGCTGGATAAGTTGCAAGAAAGCTGCGGCGTTTTCGGTGTTTATGCCCCCAGTGAAGATGTAGCCCGCCTTACCTATTTTGCCCTCTTTGCCCTGCAGCACCGGGGCCAGGAAAGCAGTGGTATTGCCACCGCCGATGGCAAAAAAGTCAGCGTTTATGCCAAAACGGGCCTGGTAGCTCAGGTTTTCACCGAAGAAGCGCTCGGCCACCTCAGCGGCAATATCGCCATCGGTCACAATCGGTATTCAACCAGAGGGTCCAGTCAGGCATACAATGTGCAGCCCATGGTGGTGGGCAAGGGAAATAATGCCATCGCCATAGCTCACAATGGCAATATCGTAAACGCAGAGCACCTTTTCGAGCAGCTCTGTGAGCAGGGCTACACTTTTCAAAGCTCCACCGACAGTGAAGTTATTGCCAACCTCGTCCTTTCCTCACCGGAATATAACTGGGTAGATAAAATACGTTATGCCATGAACCGGTTGCAGGGGGCGTACTCGCTGACGCTTCTGACCAAGGACACACTCTTCGCGGTTCGTGGTTCGCTGGGGGTACGCCCGCTGTGCCTGGGCCAGATTGACGGTGGTTGGGTTATCGCCTCGGAGACATGTGCCCTCGACCATATTGGCGCCAACTTCATCCGCGAGGTCGAGCCGGGCGAGATTGTTAAGATCGATGGGAACGGCATTGAGAGTTACCCCGGTAAGAGCAGTAGGCGGGCACTGTGCATCTTCGAGTTTATTTATTTTGCCCGTCCCGATAGCGTGATCAGCGATCAGTTACTCTCTCCGGCGCGGCAGGAGATGGGTGCAGGTTTGGCAGTGGAACATCCTGTGGACGCCGACCTCGTTGTGGGCGTGCCTGATTCGGCTACCAGCGCCGGCATTGGCTATGCCCGCCAGTCAGGCATCCCGATTGGGGAAGGATTGATCAGAAACCGTTATGTGGGGCGGACGTTCATTGAACCTGACCAGCGCATCAGAGACCTGGGCGTAAAGCTGAAATTCAATCCTCTGCCCCGCATGCTCAAAAACAAGAGGCTGGTGGTGGTGGATGACAGCATTGTTCGGGGCACCACAACGCCGAGCGTGATCAAGGAATTAAGGCGTGCCGGAGCCAAAGAAATACACATGCGTATATGCGCGCCACCCATCCGTTACCCCTGCTTCTTCGGTGTGGACATGGCTACCCGCAGCGAACTGATAGCTGCCCAGAAGTCAACACCACAAATTTGCCGGTTCATTGACGCAGATTCGCTTGGCTATCTCAGTATAGATGGCCTGCTGAAGGCCGTTGCTTTGCCTAAGGATCAGTTCTGCTTGGCCTGCTTTACCGGCGAATACCCCATACCGGTACAGCTTGAGATGGACAAACTGGCACTGGAGACAATGCTGCTGCAGCACCAGGTACTTTCTCAGGCAGGGCGACGCTAAAAAGCGTCAATTTACCATTTTTTTCCTATCTTCATTTGACAACGTCTGCCATTTGTTGTAAATTTAAAAATAGAACAATTGTTCTTCTTAGGCATAGATAAGAAATGAAAAGTCAACTGTCAGCAAAAAGAAAGCGAATCGTTGATTTCATCCGCCAGTTCATGGAGGCAAAAGGTTATCCACCAACCGTCAGGGATATACAGGGTGGCTGCGGCATCAGCTCAACCTCCGTGGTTGACTACCACCTGAAAGTGCTGGAAAAAGAGGGGCACATACGCCGTGATGCCGAGGTATCGCGCGGCATCGAACTGCTTGGTAGAGCATCATCACTGCCGAAAGTGCAGGTGCCGATAATTGGACAGATAGCTGCCGGGGAACCAGTTCCAGTGCCCGATTCAGAGACGTGGGACGCAGCCGCGGGCGCCGATTTGCTTGAGGTAACGGCTGACCTTACCCGGGGCAGGCAGGATATTTATGCCTTGAAAGTTAAAGGCATGTCAATGGTTGACGCTCTGATAAATGATGGGGATATTGTGCTGATGCAGTATGTCAACACGGTGGACAACGGGGAGATGGCAGCGGTGTGGCTCAAAGCGGAGAAAGAAGCCACACTGAAAAAGGTTTACATCGAACCTGGCCGCGTGCGCCTTCAGCCGGCGAATAGCCGGATGCAGCCGATATATGCTGAGCCAGAGAACGTTGAAATTCAGGGGAAGGTTATTGCCGTAATCCGGCAGCTGGGAAAGCCGGCATAAATAGTGAGAAATTCATAGCTCGATTTGCCTTTTCTTTAGCCGTCATTATAAACTTGACTTGATTTTTTTCTGGCAGTAGGTATAAAGTATTTACAGCCCGTGCCTGAACCAGGGTTGAAGAAAATAATGGCAATGCGGTATAACTGAAGAGAGAGCTATGATTTCAGAGCAATTTCAGATGGTGGGTCGGGACCTGTTTGCCCGGGGACTTGTTTCCTCAAACAGTGGCAACCTGAGTATCAGGTTTGGAGACCAGTTAATTATTATCCGCCGCGGCAGCATGCTCAACTGCATCAATGAAAATGACCTCATCGAGACCGGCGTCAGTAAAAATAGCCGGACGACACCATTAGCCTCAACCGATCTGGCCATTCACCGGGCGATCTACCATGAAACGCAAGCTCTAGCCATCGTCCATGCCCATCCGCCTCATGCTGTGGCGCTCTCGATAACGGATAAGGAAATTGTGCCCACTGTAGAAGATTTCTCGCTGATTGGCGAGGTTCCGGTGGTGGGCTGGAGTGAAGAACTGGAGAAGGAATCCCTGGCCGATATTGTCGCCAGGGCGTTAAAACAATACCATATAATAATGGTGCATAACCATGGCAGCTTTGCCATCGGGCAGTGGCTTGAGGAAGCCTACAATCTCACGACGGCTCTGGAGCACAGCAGCCAGGTTCTCTGCCTGGCAAGGTCACTGCAGGTCAGCCCCATGAAGGAATAGTTTACTTCTTGTAGACGGGCGTGCACCAGTCAAGATATTGGCTGTTTTCCCCGCGTATTACATCAGCGTAGATTTGCTGTAGCTGTCCGGTTATTTCACCGATCTCCCCATCACCTACCTGGCGATGGTCTACTTCTGCGACCGGCGTAACATGGGCTGCCGTACCGGTGAGGAAAATCTCATCGGCAATAAAGAGTTCAGCGCGGTAAACCGGCCTCTCTATCGTCTCAATGCCGAGCTCATTTCTTGCCAGCGTGATGACACAGTCGCGGGTTATTCCCGGCAGAATATTATTCCAGGTGGGTGGCGTGACCAACTTTCCGTTGATTACCAGAAAGATATTTTCACCGCTGCCCTGCGCCACATAGCCATCCTGGTTGAGCATGATGGCCTCGTCAAACCCCTTTTCCACCGCGTCTGACTTGGCCAGCGCGTTGCCGGCATAGTGGCCCATTATTTTCAACTGGGGTGGAAT
>SOKS01000084.1 GCA_004375725.1 Dehalococcoidia bacterium
TCCACCTCCTGATTTAGCTCAGCAGGTATCTTGTCCTTGTGGTCGCGGAGGGTCTTCTCGGCGGTATAGGCAAGTGTATCGGCCGCATTGCGTGCTTCCACTTCCTCACGTCGTTTGGTGTCTTCCGCGGCATGCGTTTCCGCAGCTTTCTGCATTTCGTCTATTTTTTCTTTGCTCAAGCCGCTTGAGGCGGTGATGGTGATTTTCTGCTCGCGGCCAGTGCCCTTGTCCGTCGCCTTGACATTGAGGATGCCGTTGGCATCAATGTCGAAAGTGACCTCAACCTGAGGCATACCGCGTGGTGCCGGCAGGATGCCATCAAGGATGAAGCGCCCCAGGGTGCGGTTGTCAGTGGCCATGGGACGTTCGCCCTGGAGAACGTGGATATCCACGCTCGGCTGGTTGTCCGCAGCGGTGCTGAAAAGCTGGCTTTTGGAAGTGGGTATGGTGGTGTTGCGCGCGATGAGAGAGGTAGCCACACCGCCCAGTGTCTCGATGCCCATGGTAAGCGGGGTAACATCGAGCAGCAGGATTTCCTTCACCTCACCCTTGAGCACACCGGCCTGAATCGCGGCCCCGACGGCCACGACCTCATCCGGGTTTACGCCCTTGTGCGGCTCCTTGTTAAAGAACTGCTTCACCTTGTCCTGCACCAGTGGCATTCTGGTCTGCCCGCCGACGATGATAACCTCATTGATTTGAGCGGCCGTCTTGCCGGCGTCTTCCAGCGCCTGCTTGCATGGCCCCAGGGTTTTCTCCACCAGGTCCATAACCAGCTGCTCCAGCTTGGCCCGCGTGAGCGTGAAGTTCAGGTGTTTCGGGCCGCTGGCATCAGCGGTGATGAAGGGCAGGTTGATTTCTGTCTGCTGGACCGTGGAGAGTTCGGTTTTCGCCCTCTCCGCCGCTTCCTTCAGGCGCTGCAATGCCATCTTGTCCTGCCTGAGGTCGATTCCCTGGTCACGCTTGAACTCATCGCCGAGCCAGTCCATGATTCTCTGGTCAAAATCATCACCACCGAGGTGAGTATCGCCGGCGGTTGATTTGACATGGAAGGTGCCCTCCCCGATCTCGAGGATGGAGATGTCAAAAGTGCCGCCGCCCAGGTCATAGATGGCAATTGACTCCTCCCCCTTCTTATCGAGGCCATAGGCCAGTGATGCCGCCGTGGGCTCGTTGATGATGCGCAGTACATTTAGGCCGGCGATGGTGCCGGCATCTTTGGTCGCCTGGCGCTGTGCATCATTGAAGTAGGCAGGGACGGTTATGACCGCGTCCGTCACCTGCTCACCAAGGTAGGCCTCGGCATCCGTCTTCAATTTCTGCATAATCATGGCCGAAATCTCTTCGGGCCGGTACTCCTTGTCACCCATCGCCACCATGGTTTCGTTGTTTTTACCTTTCGTCACTTTGTAGGTCTTGCGCTTGGCATCCTCTTCCACGGGGAGTTCACGCCCGACGGGCTCTCCCCAGTTGCGCCCCATGAAACGCTTGATGCTGTAAATTGTGTTGTCCGGGTTGACGATTGCTTGGCGCTTGGCAATCTGGCCGACCAATCGCTCTCCGTTCTTGCTTACGGCCACCACTGACGGTATGAGGTTGCTGCCCTCGGCCGAAGGTATGACCACCGGCTCGCCACCTTGTATTACCGCAACTTCACTCATTGTTGTCCCCAAATCAATGCCAACAGCTCTTCCCATTTACTCGTCCTCCTTCTCCGTATCTTCTCCATTGCCCACCACCACCATAGTTGGGCGAATGACTTTATCGTGTAATTGGTATCCCTTGCGTATTTCCTCGATAACGATTCCTTCCCGGCCTTTATCCTGTCTCACCGCTTCATGAAGGTTGGGGTTAAATGGTTTCCCCAGCGCTTCAATCTGGGTAAGCCCCTGCAACTCCAGAGTGGCTCTGAATTTGCGATAAATAAGGTTCACGCCATCTACCCAGGCCAGTTTGGATAATTTCGGTGGTGTATGCTCCAGCGCTCTCTCCAGGTCATCCAGGACCGGTAAAAGCTCGAGCAAGAGCCCGGCGTTGGCAAATCGGGTGTATTCCTCCCGCTCCTGCTCGCTGCGCCGCTTGAAGTTCATGAAGTCGGCCTGCGCCCGCTGCCAGCCGGCAAGGCTGGCGGCTGCTTTTTCCTTTTCCTCAGCCAGTGCTTGCTTCAGGTTTTCCAGGTCCTCAGTTTCAGTAACCTCTGGCACCGCAGGCATGTTCTGCTTTTCTTCTGATTCAGACAACATCATATTATATCTTACGTTTTTTCACGGGATTTGCCTATGACTTAAGTCACGAAATCATCCGACTGCTTCAGTAGAGTCCAGACATCAACTCGCTCAGTATCTTGGACAGGTAATTAACGGTGGGAATGGTATGCCCATAAGGCATACGGGTAGGTCCGAGAACGCAGACCGTGCCCACCGCCTCGGTGGAAATGCCATACTTGCTGATCACAATACTGTAGTTGTGGAAAGTTTCATCCTCATTTTCCATGCCGATAATCACCGTCGCCTTCTGGCTTTCCAGTTCCTTTGGCAGGATTGTCTTAATGAGGCGGCGCTTTTCCACCAGTTCCATGAGACTGCGCATTCTATCGCTGCGGGTGAACTCGGGCTGGCTGAGCATGAAATGAAATCCATCGAGGTAGGGCGCTTCATACTCCTGCTCATCCTCGTCCTGCATCATGCGGCTCAAAATTTCCCTAATCTGTTCTTCGGCAGGGGAAAGGTAGCTTTCCTTCTCTGCGATCTGTTCCCGGTTCAGGCCCGAAAAGGCCGCACTGAGCTTGTTGGCTATAACGGTCAGGCTAGACTGAAGAATCGCCTCATCGAATGTGATTAGCTGTTCCTTAACCTTGGCACCGTGAAGGACGAGAACAACAAGCGTCAGGGTGTCCTGTAAAGACAGCAGTTCCATATGCTTGAACCGACAGCCTGTCGGCCTGGGAGTGGTCACGACTGCCATATTCTGTGCTTGCTGGGCCAGGAGTGTAGCCGCCAGGCTCAGCCACTTCTCCAGGTCCCGCTCAACCTGGTGAAAGACGTGGCTGAAAAACCGCTGCTCTGATTCAGAGAGGGAAATATCTTTAAGCGACTCTACATGGAAGCGGTAGCCTTTATCCGAAGGTACGCTGCCGGCGGAGTGATGAGCGCGCAAAATGTACCCCTCGTGTTCCAGCCGAGCCATCTCATTGCGGATGGTGGCTGGACTCACCCCCAGCGCCGATTCCTGGGCAATGTCCTGGGAAGGTACCGGCACTGCCTGGTCAATATACCTTGACACAATCAGGTTCAGTATGGTCTCTGCTCGTGTAGATAGCATCTTTAACTCCAATTAGCACTCTAAGCCCGAGAGTGCTAATCAGTTATAATTTAGCATCTCAGCCACCAAATTGTCAAGTTCGATGAGTGGATATGGCACGGTCATTTCCTTGACCATCAAGCCTGCCTGTGCTATATTTGGCAGGATGGATATTAACTGGTTGGGTCATTCCTGTTTTCGCATCAGAGGCAAGCAGGCTACCATTGTTACCGATCCATTTCCACCAGATTTAGGCTACACACTCGGTAAAACGACAGCTGACATTGTCACGGTAAGTCATCAGCATCACTCCCATTCCTATGATAAGGGTATAGGTGGCGACCCCAGGGTAATTGCCGGGCCCGGCGAATATGAAATTAAAGGCGTCATGATAATTGGCATCGCGACCTTTCATGATGCCGATGGGGGTAAAATAAAAGGTAAAAATACCGTCTACCTTATAGAGATTGACGGAATCACAGTATGCCATCTTGGAGACCTGGGGCATGTGCTCACCACCGAGCAGGTGGAAGAAATTGATGACGTGGACATGCTTCTCCTTCCCGTGGGGGGAGGGTTCACACTAAACGCAGCCACGGGCGCCGAGGTGATTCGTCAGATTGAGCCCAAAGTGGTGATTCCGATGCACTACAAAACGCCGGCGCTCAAGCGGGAGTTAGCCCCAGTGGACAGCTTTCTGAAAGAAATGGGGATAGAGCGGCCGGCCTCCCAGCCAAAGCTCTCCTTCAACCCTTCCAGCCTGCCCATAAGCACGCAGGTATTTCTGCTTGATTACTGAATAAGAGACTTGGCGCTGACGAGGCAAACGATACTCTGACTACTCCGGCATCTTATCGGAAATATCCTTGAGCTTATCTAAAGCTTCTTTAGTGCTTACCTTTCCGGCTTTTAATTCTTCACAGACATTCTCAATCTGTTTAAGACTGGCGATAATTCGGCTTTCTTTCTCCGTTTCTTTTTTGGCTCTTTTTCCCGCTTCTGCGGCTTCCTTTACCGCCATTTTCTGTTCC
>SOKS01000152.1 GCA_004375725.1 Dehalococcoidia bacterium
CGTGCCAGCGAGGGTTTGAGGATATTGGCCGCGTCAACCGCTCCCTCGGCGGCGCCGGCGCCCACCATGGTATGGAATTCGTCAATGAAAAGGACGCAGTTACCGGCGGTTTTTATTTCCTCGATAATCTTCTTGACCCGCTCCTCGAATTCGCCGCGGTACTTTGTCCCGGCCACGAGCGACCCCATATCAAGGGCCACGAGTCGCCGGCCCTCCAGTGTTTCGGGGACATCTCCGGCAACGATGCGGTGCGCCAGGCCTTCCACAATGGCGGTCTTGCCAACGCCCGGCTCACCGATGAGCGCGGGATTGTTCTTGGTGCGGCGGCTGAGGATCTGGATAACCCGCTCGATCTCCTTCACCCGTCCGATGACCGGGTCGAGCTTACCAGCCCGGGCAGCTACCGTCAGGTCAACGCCGAGTTGGTCCAAAGCCGGGGTACGGCTCGCCCCACGGCCAGCTCTGGAACGGGGCACTCCCTGGCTGAGAACTTGTGCGGTTGCGGCACGAGCTCGCTCCAGCGTGACCCCCAGGCTGTCCAGGACACCGGCGGCAACTCCCTCGCCTTCACGCAGCAAACCCAGAAGGAGGTGTTCCGTACCGATGTAATTGTGGCCGAGCTGTCGTGCTTCATCAATGGCCAGTTCAATGACACGCTTGGCACGGGGAGTGAGGCCGGTCTCTCCGGTGCTCGGTCTTTCACCGCGGCTGCCTCTAAATTCCACTGCCGACCGTACTTTATTCAGACTGACACCCAGGTTGGTCAGCACTTTGGCGGCGACACCCTCTTCCTCTCGTGCCAGCCCAAGAAGGACGTGCTCCGTGCCAATATAACTGTGGTTCATCTGGCGAGCTTCTTCCTGGGCGATGGTCAGCACCCGTCGCGCCCGCTCGGAGAACTTTTCAAATCTACTGGCCATTTCTCTCCTTGGCTATAGTGCCCACCATTGTTTGGTTTATAGTGTAAAGCAACCGCGACTGAAGGTCAAGAAGCCTCCTGGCAATGGCATATTTTCCACAAGGGGTTTCCCCCTCAGTATCGTCTGCGCTGGGGCGTTTCACTTCCGTGTTCGGGATGGGAACGGGTGGTGCCACCTCGCTCGAACCACCAGGAGGCCAAGTTCTACGCAAACAGTTAAGTATTGTTGAATACCAGAAGTAATAATAGCACAAGGGGTCGGGAAATGCAATCCGCAATCACGTTTGTATGCAACGCGCTCACGGAAAAAACTGTAAAAAGGCTGACCCCTACCAAAGTAAGGGGTTAAATGGACTTCTTAATAAAATTGTAATATGCAAAGCGGAGGAGATGTTTGCCATCTCTTGACAAGCACTATGACAAGTGATAGCTTATGAGGAGTGCTTTTCCTGAATGTCAGCCAGTTACGGTGCTGCCACGAAGTTTTACGTGATAAATCGAGTTCAACTATGGCTTTATTAATAATTTTTGACTGAGGGGGCCACCGGTGAATATAGAATTAGTGCATATCGGATTCGGTAACATACTGGTGATGGACCGGGTAATTGCTATGGCAGCACCGAACTCAGCACCGACCAAGCGGACCATTCAGGAGGCTAAAGCCCGAGGGCAGCTTGTTGATATGACCAACGGTCGGAGAACCAAAGTCGTTGTTTTCGTTGATAGCGGTCATGTTATTCTGGCGGCACTCGCGCCAGAAACAATCGCCGGCAGGCTCCAGGCAGTTCGTGCTACCTCGGGAATGAAGCTGGAGCAAAGCGACGAAAGAGATGAGTCGTAGGCGAGCCTCCCCCCCCAGTTCACCGAAAAAATCACTGCTCGTAATTCTCTCCGGGCCTTCAGGGGTCGGGAAAGACGCTCTGCTCAATCGAATGAAGGAGTTCCACTATCCCCTGGAATGCATCACGACGTTAACCACACGTTCACGACGTGCCGGAGAACGCAATCACATTGATTACCACTTCATCTCACCCAAAAAGTTCCAGGATATGATCAAACAGGGAGAGCTGCTGGAATACGCCAATGTCTATGGTAACTGGTATGGCGTGCCCAAACAGTCGGTAAAGGAAGCGCTCAATAACGGCCAGGATGCGATTGTTAAAGTGGATATACAGGGCGCGGCGAGTATCAAAAAGATAGTGCCCCAGGCGGTATTCATCTTTCTCATGCCACCATCGATAGAAGAATTGGGAGTAAGGCTGAAAAAACGGCATACGGAATCATCTTTTGACCTGAATATGCGCATGCAGACCGCAACCGAAGAAATAAAGCAATTATCGTTATTTGATTACGTGGTCTACAGCCGGCGGGACGAGCTTAACCGCGCCGTGGCGGATATTATCGCCATCATTAATGCGGAGAAGTGCCGGGTAACTCCCCGAGAGGTCAGTCTGGACTAAAATCAGGATTCTTCTAACGAATCAGACTCCGCTTCTGGTCCCGGCTCCGATTCCGGTTCTTCCGGTTCCGGTTGCGCCTTTCTCTGCCACCACGACTTCAAGCGGGAGATGATCTGCTGTTCGTAGCCCTGCGTGCTTGGCTGGTAGTATCTCTTACCTCGAAGGTGGTCCGGCAGGTTCTGTTGTTCCACAAAATGGTCGGGATAGTCGTGGGCATACTTGTAATCTTTGCCATACCCCATATCCTGCATAAGCGGCGTTACCGGGTTACGCAGGTGGAGGGGAACCGATTCGCTGGGACCCTGGGTAACTTCCTGATGGGCGCGGGAGTACGCTTCATAAAGTGAGTTGCTCTTCGGGGCGGTGGCCAGGTAGACGGCCGCCTCGGCCAGTGCCAGATTACCCTCGGGCATGCCGATGAAATGAACCGCCTGTTGCGCTGCCATGGTGATTACCAGGGCTTGTGGGTCAGCCATGCCAACATCTTCCGAAGCAAAACGGACCAGGCGGCGGGCAATATACATGGGGTCTTCACCGGCATCCAGCATTCTGGCCAGCCAGTACAATGAGGCATCCGGGTCGGAGCCGCGCATGGACTTGTGCAGCGCGGAAATATGGTCATAGTGCTGGTCGCCGTTTTTATCGTACGGCAGCGCGCGGTGCTGGAGTGCGTCCTCGATCGTGGGCAGGGTAATATGACGTTTCCCTTCTTCATCGGGAGATGTGCTCAGTGCTGCCATCTCCAGCGCATTGAGCGCGATACGGGCATCATGGTTGGATAGCGTTATCAGGTGGCCAAACGCCTCAGGGGCGACCTCCACATTGAGGTACCCGATACCGCGCAGGTTATCCTTGAGGGCTCGGGTGAGAATGACCTGGATCTGTTCATCGGTAAGGGGTCTGAGGGGCATGACGCGACTTCTGGAAAGAAGGGGGGAGGTGACCTCAAAGGACGGGTTTTCCGTGGTGGCACCGATGAGCGTAATCGTGCCGTCTTCAACGAAAGGCAACACGGCGTCCTGCTGCGTTTTGTTGAAGCGGTGAATCTCGTCAATGAAGAGGATGGTTTTTTGTAAATTTATCTGACGGCGGCCCTTGGCCTCTTCGATGATGCGGCGCAGGTCGTTCACGCTGGCACTGACGGCGCTGACGGGGGAGAAATTGGCGTCGGTCATGTTGGCAATGATGTAGGCCAGCGTTGTCTTGCCGCTGCCCGGCGGGCCCCAGAGGATAATTGACGGTATCTTGCCGCTTTCAACGGCTTTTCTCAGCACCCGGCCCGGCCCGATGATATGCTCCTGCCCGACGAATGTGTTAAGGCTGGTCGGTCGCATCCGGGTGGCCAGCGGTGCTTCCTGAGCCTGCAAGTCTTCAGCCTTCTGCTTGAACATGTCCATACTCATAATGCACCTCCCCTGCTTGCTTCCCCTTATATATTATCATTTTCCCTGCCACGCCGGCATGGTGGCCATGTATTCTTTGGCCGCCTTCTCCGCGGTTTCCCGGTCCATGCTCTGCGTGTTCATCATGAAGCCTATCATGCCTTCATAGACTTCTTCATATTTCTTCAGGCTGCCGTCGGGGTTGGCACAGTGCACGCAGTAGACGTTGGCCGGGTTGCCGCCACCAAAGTCCTCCGCCTTGCTCAGGGGCATGCCGCAGCTCAGGCATTTTTTACCGACTATCTGGTTGAAAGTAAGCTGGTAGCCGTTGACGTCCTCAATGGTGAAGTCGCGTATCCCGTACGGTTCATCTTTAATGTCGGTGATTATCCTGGCTCCCTTACTCTTCACCTTCCGGTGATATTCATCGATATCGCCGTCAATGTTCAGGTAGAAATTAACCCCCGTCCCCAGCTTTTCCCCGGCGCCGATGCCGCAGTTGGCCGCGGGGATAATCATCAGCACCATGTCATCTTTGGACAGGTCAGCGTATTC
>SOKS01000057.1 GCA_004375725.1 Dehalococcoidia bacterium
GGTCGAAGATAGCCAGCATGGTTTGTGACGCTTCCGGTTTGGGGATGATATGCAGGGTCAATTTCGTCGCCATGCCCAGCATTCCCTCTGAACCAATGAACAGGCCTCTCAAATCGTATCCCGGGAAATCTTCAACATAATCGCCGATATTTATCACCTCGCCATCGGCCAGAACGATTTCCATGCCGCAGACGTATTTGGAGGTTACCCCGTAACGGAGGCACATCGGTCCACCCGCGTTCTCGCCGATGTTGCCACCCATGGTGGAGCTTTTCTGGCTGGCCGGGTCGGGTGGGTAAAAATAGCCCAGCGGTGCCAGGGCATTTTGTAAATCAAGATTGACCACCCCGGGCTCAACCACCGCCCTGCGGTTGGCGGTATTGATCTCCAGAATCCGGTTCATGCGGCTGATTTCAATAATGATGCCACCTTTAAGTGGTATGGTGCCACCAGATAAATTAGTGCCAGCACCACGGGGCACTACCGGTATCTTTCCTTGGTGAGCTAGCTTCATTATTGCGGAGACCTGCTCTGTACTACGAGAAAAGACGATAACGTCAGGCATTTCCTGCCTCATGGTGGCATCATAGGAGTAGGCAATCAGGTCTTTAAGGTCGGCCAGGATATTTTCTTTGCCGACGATTTTGGTCAGGTCTTTGATAAAGTTCTGTGCTATCAAGTTCCGCTCCTTTTCCTTCCCGTACGCGCCATTAAATGGGACAGGCGGTAATGCTGCGGTCTGGCAGCGTCATTCGCAGGTAAATTAGCTACAGTCTGGCCCATGCCTCCATGAGGGTACGTTTGGCATTGGCTACCACCACATCCGGGTTCTGCCCCGCTAGCGGCTTGACCTCGAAAGCAACCACGTTCTGTTTTCCCGCGCCGATGTAACCAATTTCCATCAGGGCTTTTAAGAACAGCCTTACCTCTTCAACATCATTTTCCCCGGCAGCCAGCCCGAACGGAGGGTGTTTGTCTCCATAAGCGGGGTGGCTCTTATTTTTCAGTATGCAGTTGCCGATATGTACATGTGCCAGATAATTCTTGGCCGTTTTGACGGCATAGTCAGGCTTTTCCTTGAGCAATGGCAGGTGACTCAGGTCAATCATCAGACCGAAGTTCGGGTAGTTCCGCTTCACCTTTTTAGCTACCTCCACCGCCTCTGGGGTGGGGCCGATGAGGCATTTTTTGTCGTACTCGCGGTCAAAAATCTCCATGGTGATGCCGAGGTCGCCCTTGCTCTGCGCGTAGCTGCAGATCTGGGAAAGCGAATCGACTAGCAGTTCCTTCGCCTGGTCGTACTTACTTTTGGCCGGTGCCGGCCCGCTGAGGACGGCGAGCTGCCTGGCACCGAGCATATATGCCTCATCCACGCCGCCTTTAATCATGGAGATGGCGGCTTCACGCTGCTGTGGTACCAGGCTGTTAAGGTCAAGCTTGTTGTTTAAGAGCAGCGGCTGGCCAACATAGCCAACGACGAGGTGGCTGGCTCCGAGTATCTGCATGACCTCATCTCTGATTTCTTCCGGAGCTGTGGCAATCTCAATAGCACCGAAAAACTCGTCCTCGGCAATCTTTCTGATGGACTCAACCGTATCCATCTCCGGATAGGCCATCAGCTGTACTATGCCGACCTTCATATATGAGTGCAGGTTATCGTTCATAACAGTTACTCCTTTCGGAAGTTATTATTGTGGCAGAATTAACCGCGGGTTCATTATAGGGAAGAAGGGAAGTGTTATCAGGTAAATGAAGAAGACCTGTTTCCTGATGTAGGAACAGGTTATTGGCTGCCGCCAAACTGGCAAAATTGCTCTGGAATGGCACCTTTTCTTTTTTCCGGATGCCCGGGGTGATTTTAATGCCTTCGTCTCTTGATATATGCGCCAGGGTTTGGGTCATTGGCAGCCTGCTTATACCTTACTTCTGGTGAGTTGTTCTGAAGAGGAATTCCAATCTCAAATATAGCACAGCACCTGGAATGCGTCAAGGAAAACGCTCACTCTTCCAGCAGGGGGAGGATGAGGGGGCCTTCCGGAATCACGATGATTTCGGCGTTCTCTCCCAGTACCGAGAAGGCTCTTTCCAGGCCTTCCTCGACTGTGCCGACCGGTGTCATCAGCATGTCACGAACGGTGCGGTCATCCAGGCTTGAGACCAGGTATATATCGTGCTTTAGCTGGGTGCGGGCCAGAATCTGATTTTCCCACTGGACCCCGATGGGCTCTGCCTGCTTTATCTTCCGTATCACCTCTTTGGGAGAAGCAACCGAACGGTGCAGTTCCAGAAAAGCTTGCGGACCGATGCCGGCGCTGCATAATGAAGCCACGATGATTATGCCGCCATCGCGGGTAATCTGTGCGGCGGTGTCAATGCCTTTGCAGGTCTGGTACAGGTCCAGGTCAAGCGGCGCCCCGCTGTTGGTGGTTATGGTGATGTCCGCCCGCTGGGGCACTTTCACACCGGCGATTTCCCTTTCTATCTGGCAGCCTTCCTCATGCGCCTTGAATGGGTGGCCGGCAACGACGTGGGTAATCTCATTTTGCTTGTTGAGCAGCACATTGACGATGAAGTTGAGCCTGGCCATCTGTGCCTGCTCTATCATATCTTCATGTATGGGATTGCCACGCAAAATACCAGCGCGTGTTTTAGGATGCTCTATCATCTGGTAGCCATGGTTGTGGTAGGCTGAGCGGACGCTGAAAACTCCCGGCGCGATGCTCTTCCGACCCCCGGAAAAGCCGGCAAAGAAGTGTGGCTCAATAAAGCCGGTGCTGATGCGGAAATCGGCTGCAATGACCCGGCGGTTGATGTCCACGGGTGTACCCCGTGAAGTGGTACCAATATAAACGGTATCGTTCACATCGTGGTTGACGACATTATAGCGGGCAACAATGTCTCTGCCCAGCTTTCTGGAGAGTTCAGCTTCATCCAATGGCGGGTGCAGGCCGAGGGCGACGATGATGGTAATGTTTTCACGCGGTACGGTACTCTCCAGTTCGGCAAGCAGCGGCGGCAAAATACGGTCATCGGGGCAGGGCCTGGTATTATCGGTGGCCAGAACCACCACCTTATCGCTTGGTTTAACAAGGTCGCGTAGCGGTGGTGAGCTTATCGGCGAGCGCAGGCTCTGTGTGATGGCTTCTCTCTCATCGGCCAGCCCTCTGGCATCCTGCCTGGTGAGTACACAGACAATATTCCTGGTCGGTATCCTCGCCGTTAGTGAGCCTTCCCCGCAGGGTAATTCAATCTCGGTTAGTTCCGTTCTCAATGTTGCCCCCTGTACTCAGGACGGGAAAGAGGCGGTGATTATTTCTGGCGGTAACTGTGCCGGTATTAAAGGGTACTATAAATAGCAATTAAATCAGGAATTTTTGCCCGCGGCCTTTGCCAGCAGCTTTGCCGCACGCGCCGGGTTGAAAATGCCGCAGGTGCAGTTAGGTGTCAGCACTCCGGCTGCCTCCTCCGGAGTTTTACGTCCCGTCCTGACCTCTTCTATCATGGCCTTGGCCAGATTGGTGGCGATCATCGCGTGGCCACACATGGTGGTGATTTCGAGGACGTCGTTGCCGGGCAGCTTTTCCGTCTTTCCCCAGACACCGAGCGAGAAGTTGGCGGTGTGGTGCTTCAGTCCGGCTTTGCTCAGGCACTCATCAACCTTCTCGAAGATGCCACTCACCACCACGGAAAGCCCCAGGTCTGCCCCTTTAAGGTCTCTCAATGCTCCAGCCAATGCTCGCGGGTTATCAAATACAGCATGCGTATCGCCGCGCGTATCGGCGATGATTTCCTCGGGTGGATACTCATACATGCAGCCCTTGGTCTCACAGCCGATATTCACCGGGTCATGGCGGAGGCAGATACGCAGAAATTCCTGCAATTTAGGAATGTAGTCCGTATCGTTGAAGTCGATTGCCTTAAGCATGATCATAACGTAGTCCTGGCTCAGGCTCTCGGCAGTCCCGCGCCGGTGCAGTGTATGTGTCATTTTTTACTCCTTTAACACAGGCCGAGTTGTCTAATAAAGTACTACCCATTATACAATGGGTAGTACCGGTGCGGCACTATTTATCCGTTATGGGTGCCGGCCACTATTTCTTGGCCATGGCTGTCAGCAGCTTGGCGGCTCTATCAGGGTTGAAGATACCGCAGGCACATTGGGGTGCCAGGACTTTGGCTGCTTCATCGGCCGTTTTCCGTCCCGCTTTTACCTCGTCCGCCATTGACTTCAC
>SOKS01000191.1 GCA_004375725.1 Dehalococcoidia bacterium
CTACACCTGTGCAGAGGAGGCGTGGTGAAAGAAGAAATCAACAGCTTTCTGAATTACCTGACCGTGGAGAAAGGGTTTTCCGTGAACACGCTGGATGCCTACCGGAATGATTTACAACAGCTGGCCAGCTTCGCCGGGGAAGAGGCGGCAAAGCAAGGGCTTATCTCGTCCTGGGAAAATTTCAGCCGGCAGGTAATGCTGAGCTACATGCTCAATCTCAAAGAGAGGAATTATGCCGCTACCACCATTGCCCGCAAGGTGGCGGCGACCAGGTCTTTCTTCGGCTTCTTGAAGTCCGAGGGCATCATCAAGACCGACCCGACCGAGAACATGAGCTCGCCAAGCGTGGGGAAGTCGCTGCCCAGGCCGATTACCATCAGCCAGGTACGTCAACTGCTGGAACAGCCGGCCAAATTGAACACGGTGGAAGCAAAGAGAGATAAAGCCATGCTGGAACTGCTCTATGCCTCCGGCATGCGGATAAGCGAGCTGGTCAATCTTAATCTGGGCGATGTCAACACCGACGAGGGATTTGTAAAGTGTTTTGGCAAGGGGCATAAAGAACGCATCGTGCCGATTTACGAGCAGGCTGCCAGGTCGGTCCAGGAGTACATTGCGGAAACGCGACCCAAACTGGCTCATAAAAAAGATGGGGTGGCCCTCTTTCTCAATCCCCGCGGTGACCGCCTGACCAGGCAGGGTTTCTGGCAGAAGTTGAAAGAGTATGCCAAGTCGGCAGGACTGGATGCCAAGATCAGCCCGCATACGCTGAGGCACAGCTTTGCCACCCACATGCTGAGCGGCGGCGCCGATTTACGCGCCGTCCAGGAGTTGCTGGGGCACGCTAATATTTCTACCACGCAGGTTTACACCCATCTGACCAGCGAGCACGTCCGTCGCACCTATGAGAGGTCGCACCCGAGAGCAAAGTAGCTGAATAACTTAACCGGATAGAGGAGAATCTATATGCCAAAGAAACCAAGGCGTGGCAAAGTACTCCAGCCTAAAAAGAAGAAAAAGAGGCACCCGGCTGTTTATATGCCCGCGGCGTCGCCGGTGACGGCTCTTAAAGATACACCCGCTGTTTCAACCCCGGTATCCAGCACCTCAGTTACAAAAACAAAAGTTCCGGCCGTGAAATACCCGTATGTCACGGCTGAGCTGCGACGAATCGGTATTTTTGCCGGGGCAATACTGGTCATTCTTATTGTGCTGGCACTCGTTTTATAATACTGTTGCCTGGCGGTAACGATGGACTTTGAGGCCGAAAGAGCCAGGTTAATTGAGCACCTTAGCAGGGAAATAAAGGACCGGCGGGTCCTCGACGTTATGGCCCGTATACCCCGGGAGCGATTCATGCCGGAGGAAAACCGCCACCTCGCCTACGAAGATATTCCGCTGCCCATCGGACTGGAACAGACCATCTCGCAGCCCTTTATTATCGCCCTGATGACCGAAGCGCTGGAACTGACCGGCACGGAAAAGGTGCTGGAAATCGGGACGGGCAGCGGCTATCAGGCGGCGATTCTAGCGGCACTGGCCCGCTACGTGGTTACCGTGGAGCGCTTACCCAAGCTGGCAAAGATGGCCAGCAAGGTACTGGATAGCCTGGGTTATCGCAATATTGTAATACACCATTCCGGGGAAACCCTTGGCTGGCCGGAAGCAGCCCCTTATGAGGCGATACTGGTTACCGCCGCCGCACCCAGGGTGCCACCGGAGCTGATCTCGCAGTTGGCCATTGGCGGACGTATGGTCATACCGGTTGGCTCACGCTATCTTCAGAAGCTGGTGAAAATAACCCGTCAAAAGAGGAAAAACAGAGTTGAAAATCTGTGCGGTTGCCGCTTCGTCTCACTTATCGGCAAAGGCGCCTGGGAAGACGAATAGAAATTATCAAGAAGGAGGCTAGATGGAAATCCTGGAAGCAATTCGCACCCGGAGAAGTATTCGCAAGTACAAATCTGACCCGGTGGATGAAAAAACGCTGGCGACAGTGCTGGAAGCCGCACGCCAGGCACCATCGTGGGCCAACACGCAGTGCTGGCGATTCGTCGTCGTGCGGAATGCGGAAATCAAAGGCAAGCTCTCCGACACGTTGAGCGAGACCAACCCGGCCCGGGATGCCGTATGCAATGCACCAATAGTCATCGTTGCCTGCGCCGAAATGGGCAGGGCCGGTTACAAGAGCGGTGAAGTGACCACGGACAAGGGCGACTGGTTCATGTTCGATGTTGCCCTGGCGATGCAGAACCTGGTACTGGCCGCCCACTCGCTCGGGCTGGGCACGGTTTATGTTGGGCTATTTGACGCGAAAAAAGCCGCCAGTATCCTCTCGGTTCCACAGGGTTATTGCGCGGTGGCGATGACGCCCCTCGGCTACCCTGATGAAACCAGAGAGCCCAGACCAAGAAAAGAGCTTGACGAGATTGTCCATTACGATAAATGGGGGGCCTGAATAGGACACAGTTCCGATGAGCTACCGACGGTGGATTCTGGTTGCGGTGGGGTTGTTTGCCACCGGCATGGCCTTCGGTCTGGCGATGCCCGATGACACCGTCAATCTCTTTGCCGAGGACCTGGCAGTTATTGAGGAGCTGGCAAAATTACTGGTTCCATTTAAATTCTCCACGGCCGTTTTCATCTTTCTGAAAAATACCTCGGCGCTGCTTTTCAGCTTCATCTTCAGTCCGCTTCTCTGCCTGGTACCCGTACTCGCGTTAACGGTTAACGGCTGGCTTCTTTCGTTCGTCTCCGTTACGGTGATAAAGCAGGAATCAGTCGGCTTGCTTTTAGCGGCATTGCTGCCCCACGGCATATTCGAGATTCCGGCGCTGATTATCGGCGAGGCCGCCGCACTAAGCTTCGGCACGATGACGATCATCGCCCTCATTTCCAGGAAGCGAAGAAATCAGCTAATCCCCAACCTGAAACAGAATATAAAGTATATGGCGCTGGCCTTTGCCCTGCTGCTGCCGGCGGCCATAATTGAGACTTATATTACGCCACTCTTTCTTGGCTAAGGAGGTATGACAATGAACGAACTGGGGCTGGCAATTCCCTTCTGGATTCTGGCGCTCCTCTGGATGGCGAAGACCATCTGGCTGGTCATCATCTGCACACTGCTCGCCTGGCTTGGTATTCGTGCCTTTGACGCGCTTACCCCCCACATCCCGCATCGCCAGCGCATCGGCGAAAGCCCGGTGGCCACGGGACTGTTCATCGCTGGCTTTTTCATCCTTACCGGCCTGGTCATTCACGGGGCACTGACGGCGCCAACGGTAGTTGGCGGTCCGCTCCTCACCTACTTCTTCGACTTCAGGAGACTGGGGCTACTGGCATTGAGCTTTGTAGTGAGCCTGCTGGTAGGCGTTGCCCTGTTCTACACCGTGGACAAGCTGACCCCGAAAATTCCCTTCGCCGGTATTGAACCCGAGCCGGTAGCCGTGGGCATCACCGTTTTTGGCTACCTGGTCTTCTTTGGCCTGATACTCCACGCTGCCCTGACGATACCGCTATGAATAAAATGAAACTGTTACTCATCCTGGTTATGGTGCTGGTCTCCGGTCTGGCCGCCAGCAATTACGCCTGGGCCACCAGCTCCACCGGATTCCGCACCGTGGGCGATGACATCTTTGATGACTGGGACATTAGCCGCACCCGGGCCGCTGGCGCCGACGGTTTTTATCAGATATCCGAGAAGGGGTTCCGTCCGGTCATTGCCCTGGAAAGCCTGGGAGAAGAGGCCGATATAGCCTACGGCATGGGCGAACAGATGGCGGGCAAATACCCCGACCGCGTACAGAGAGCCGAAAAGATATTTTACTACGTGCGCGACCGCGTCCGGTACACCCCGGATATAGACCAGTTCCAGCACGACGAGTTTGCCCAGAATGCCGACGAACTTGCCGACAGAATTGCGCAAAACGGCTTTGCGCACGGTGACTGCGAGGACAGCGCCGTACTGCTGGTAGTGATGTATCAGGGTGCCGGCTACCGTTCGGCGATTGCCGTTGCCCCCGGCCATACCGCCGCCATGGTTTACCTGCCGGAATACAAAAAGGGAAGCGCCTTCAAAATGAACGGTGAAGAAGGATGGGTCTGGGCGGAAGCGACCGGCGGTAAAAATCCGCTGGGCTGGGTAGCCAAAGAATTCATCAATGAAGAGCTTTATGCTTATGAAATAAAGGAGGAGCGCGTTACCCGCGCCGAACCGACCGAGGCACC
>SOKS01000179.1 GCA_004375725.1 Dehalococcoidia bacterium
GGTAGAATTCTGTAGCCAGGGAGAGGTGTCCGAGAGGCTGATGGTGCCGCTCTCGAAAAGCGGTCTCCGCGCAAGTGGAGCGTGGGTTCGAATCCCACCCTCTCCGCTTTAGCAATGAAATAACTGACTTGACAATTTACTGTATAATACGGTATTTGTCTTGATAACTGGTTTGCGGAGAGGTGCTGGAGTGGCCTATCAGGCACGCCTGGAGAGCGTGAGTAGCCTTTGGCTACCGTGGGTTCGAATCCCACCCTCTCCGCCACTATATTTCCATTAGATGGCTTCTGACTCATGTTGTACCTGTTCTAGCACCCGCCATTACTCGATTGTTTGAACCGCACCTCTATGATAGAATTGCCTTGAAGATGACAGATAAAGACCTCAAATACTGGGTGGGTTTCAGCCTCATGCCGGGCATTGGACGGGTTCGGTTTGCCCAGCTTGAGAACCATTTTGGCAGTTTGGAGGGCGCCTGGCAGGCAACACCAGCTGAACTGAAAAAAGCCGGCCTTGACCGCAATTCAGTACAGGCGATTACCACCTGGCAGCCAAAGATTTCTCTAGACGATGAAATGGAAAAACTGGCCCGCTATGGGGTGAAGGTTTTCACATATAACGACGAAGCGTATCCATCCCGATTGAAAGAGATATATGACTATCCCCCGCTGCTGTACGTCAGAGGTGAACTGTTGCCGCAGGACGAATGGTGTCTGGCGGTGGTTGGCACCCGCCGGGCGACCGTTTACGGGAGGCAGATAACGGAGGAAATGGTGGCTGATTTAGCGCAGAGCAAGATTACCGTGGTCAGCGGCCTGGCCAAAGGTATAGATACTGTTGCCCATCAGGCAGCATTGAATGCGGGGGGCAGGAGCCTTGCCGTCTTTGCCTGCGGGCTCGACACTGTTTATCCCGGTGAAAATGCTGACCTGGCGCGAAAGGTCATGCAGCAGGGCGCTCTTATCACTGAATATCCACTGGGTACCAGGCCAAGGGCGGAAAACTTCCCGCGTCGAAATCGAATTATGAGCGGACTGAGCATGGGTGTGCTTGTCGTTGAGGCAGATGAAACCAGTGGTGCCATGATTACAGCACAGCTCGCGCTGGAGCAGAACCGCGAGGTGTTTGCTGTTCCCGGCAGTATTCTTTCGCCGGCCAGTCGCGGTACCAATCATCTGATTCAGGAAGGCGCCAAGCTGGTACGGGACTATACTGATATTCTGGAAGAGCTTAACCTGATGACGATAGCACGGCAGATAGAGATGAAGGAAATGCTGCCCGCCTCGGATGCGGAATCTCGACTGTTAAAACATCTCGGCCCAGAGCCAATCCACATTGATGAAGTTTGTCGAAGCAGTGGGCTGCCCGTGGCTACTGTCAGCAGCACCCTGGCGATGATGGAATTGAAGGGTATGATCAAGCAGATGGGACCAATGAGCTATATACTGGCCCGGGAGGTCAGAGAGGAATACCGGGTGAGGGTGGATTAATATTATGGCCAAAAATCTGGTTATCGTGGAATCGCCGGCAAAAGCCAGAACACTGCTCAAAATACTGGGCAGTAACTACAACCTGAAAGCATCGCTGGGTCACATAAGGGATTTACCTAGAAGTGAACTGGGCGTGGACGTGGAAAACGGTTTTGTTCCCAGGTATGTGGTGCCGAAGGCGAAAAATAAGACCGTTAATGATTTGAAAAAAGCAGTGAAAAATGCGTCCACAGTCTATCTGGCCACCGACCCTGATCGCGAAGGAGAAGCTATCGCCTGGCATCTGGTTGAAGTGACCAAAACTGGCCGTAAGCCGTACCGACGCGTCGTTTTCCACGAGATAACCAGCGAAGCGGTCAAGCAGGCATTTCAGCACCCTCGGGCCATAGATATGCAACTGGTCAATGCACAGCAGGCACGGCGTGTCCTGGATAGACTGGTCGGCTATAAACTCAGCCCCTTGCTCTGGAAGAAGGTAAGACGCGGCCTTTCCGCTGGTAGAGTCCAATCGGCCGCGGTAAAAATAGTCGTGGACCGTGAGCGTGAAATACAGGATTTTGTGGCGGTAGAGTACTGGCCCATTGAGGCTGAGCTGGCCAAAAAAGGAGATAAAGTTCCGTTTCGGGCCATGCTCATCAGCCTCATGGATGGCGCCAAATTAGATATCCCCGATGAACAGAAGGCGAGCCGGGTTAAAAAAGAGCTGGAGCAGGGGCGCTATCGTGTTTACCGGGTAAGCACGAAGAAGGCAAATCGCCAACCTGCGCCTCCTTTCATTACCAGCACCTTGCAGCAGGAAGCGTGGCGCAAGCTGCACTTTACGGCCAAACAGACGATGGCCATTGCCCAGCAGCTCTACGAGGGCTTGCCCGTTGGCGCTGAAGGGAGTGTGGGGCTCATTACCTACATGCGAACTGATTCAACCCGGGTCGCGGCTTCCGCAATCGCTGAAACCAGAGACTATATAGGTCAGAAGTATGGCGCCAAATACCTGCCATCTCAGGCTCGCATATTCAGAAAAACTGTTCGAGGGGCACAGGAAGCTCACGAAGCCATACGCCCCACAGGAATATCCCGGGAACCGGCACTGATCAAGAAATACCTTACCGCGAGCCAGGCCCGGCTCTACGACCTCATCTGGAAACGCATGGTGGCCAGCCAGATGGCAGCGGCTATCTTCGACAATACTACCGTTGACATTGAAGCAAAATGTCCGGAAACGGATTATTTATTAAGAGTTGCCAGCTCGGTAAATGTATTTCCCGGATTCATTGTCCTCTACAGTGAAGGCAAGGATGAGGCTGATGAAGAGGGAAAGAAAGACGCGTTACCTCTGCTAAATAAAAATGAGGACCTGGAGCTTCTGGGAATTTATCTGGAGCAGCGTTTTACCCAGCCGCCACCCCGCTTCACCGAAGCCTCGCTCGTCAAAACGCTGGAGCAGTGGGGCATTGGCCGTCCCAGCACGTATGCCCCGACCCTCTCCACCATTCAGGATCGCGAATATGTAACCAGGGTCAGGGGTAGTTTCCAGCCGACCGAGCTCGGTGTTCTGGTCAACGACCTGTTGAACCAGCATTTTGCCGACATCATGGACATTCAGTTTACCGCCAGTATGGAGGAAAAACTCGACGATATCGCGAAGAAGAACCGCAACTGGGCGAGCGTTGTCCAGGATTTCTATACACCATTCGACAAGGACCTGGTGAATGCCTTTGAACGGATGGAGAAGGTAAAGCTGCCCGTTGAGCTGACCGATGAGGTCTGCCCCAAGTGTGGCAAGCCCCTGGCGATAAAGATGGGGCGATACGGCAAGTTTCTGGCCTGCACTGGCTACCCGGAATGCAAGTATACACAATCATACCAGATCAAGACGGGGGTGAAATGTCCCGAATGTGGCCATGATCTGGTGGAACGGGTGAGCAAAAAGAAACGTGTCTTTTATGGCTGCGGCAATTATCCGGAGTGCAAGTTCGCCGTTTTCTATAAACCCCTCCCCGACCCCTGCCCCAAGTGTGGTGGATTGCTGACGCAATACATGGGCAGGTACGCCAGGTGTACCAAGTGCAACTACAAGGGGAAGCTGGAACGTGATAAGTAACATGCAGGAAGCATTAAATAGATATGCCGACTATCTGGAAGCGGAGCGCGGGCTTTCACCGTATACGGTGCGCAATTATACCATGGACCTTATCGGCAACTACGCCCGAGGTTCCGAGAAAGGGTTCTTCCAGTTTCTCAGGACGAAGCAGGTTAGCTCGCTCGATGAGGTGGACAAGCAGGTCCTGCGCGATTACATGTCGTGGCTCATGGAACAGGGTGTGGTCAAGAGCAGTATCGCCCGCAAGCTGTCAGCCATCCGCTCTTTCTACCGTTATCTGATGCGAGAAGAGATGGTATCAGCTAATCCACTGGAGAAGGTTTCCTCTCCGAAGCTGGATAGGCGACTCCCCTCTTTTCTCACTTTGAAGGAAACGGTGCGACTTCTGGAAGCACCCGACCTGTCGACGTCTCAGGGACTGCGCGACCGTGCCCTGCTGGAACTGCTCTATGCCTCCGGACTGCGAGTCAGTGAGCTGCAAAACCTCAACCTGGAGCAACTGAACATGGAGACAAGTGAAGTTCGTGTCTGGGGTAAAGGTTCAAAGGAAAGGATGGTGCTCATTGGTGAGCCGGCGTTACGTGCCCTGAATCACTACCTCACCCATGGCCGTCCCGCCCTGCTGGGCAGACAGAAGACAAATGCCATTTTTCTCAATCAATATGGCGGGCGGCTGCCAGCACGAAGGATACAGAAAATTCTGGACAAATGCGCGCAGAAAGCTGGTATTGAAAAGAGAGTTCACCCCCACGTTCTTCGGCATACTTTTGCCACCCATCTCCTCGACGGCGGTGCCGATCTGAGGGTCGTTCAGGAGCTGCTCGGTCATGCTCAACTGGCGACCACCCAGATATACACTCATGTCAGCCAGAGCCAGGCACGGAAAATATATCAGTCAGCCCATCCGATGGCCAGAAAGGAAGATAGCGAGTTTGAGAGTAACTAACCGGTTGTCGCGGTTGCGGGAGAAACTGGCCCAACAGGAGATTGACGCTATCTTTGTCTCCCAGCCGGATAACCGCAGCTATCTTTCTGGCTTCGACGGCTCCGCCGGATATTTGCTCATCACTGAGAAGGATGCCATTATCGCCACGGACTTTCGCTATATAGAGCAGGTCAAGCAACAGTCTCCAGACTACCGCGTTTTTCAGATATCCGGTGATATGGCGAACTGGCTTCCCGGGTTAATCACTGGTCTCGGAGGTCGAAAGTTGGGTTTTGAACTCCAGCATATGTCCCTTGCCATGTACCGCCAGATAGGCGCTATAATAAAAAAAATAGAGCCTTCTCCCAGGCTTGTCCCCCTGGAAGGGCTGGTGGAGTCACTGCGAGCGATTAAAGAAGCGGAGGAAATTGAGGTTATCGCTCAAGCCGCGGACATCAGCGACAGAGCTTTTCTGCATACCGAAAAGAATATAAAAGCTGGCATGAGTGAAAGAGAGGTTGCCTGGGAGGTGGAGAAGTTCATGCGGGAACATGGCAGCCAGGCGGTGCCGTTTGACGTGATTGTTGCTTCCGGTCCCAATGCTGCCCTGCCTCATGCCAGACCTACGGAACGGATTATTCAGGAAGGAGAGCCAGTGCTCATGGATATTGGCGCCAGGGTACAGGGTTACGCCAGTGACCTGACCCGCACCATTTGCCTTGGTGAACCCGACGATAATTTCAAAAAGGTTTACGATATCGTGCTCGGAGCACAGCTGGCAGCGCTGGAACTCATTAAAGAAGGTATGACGGGAGAGCAAGCAGACAACCTGGCGAGGACAATTATCGCCGAAACTGGCTATGCTGAAGCTTTCGGGCATGCGCTGGGTCATGGTATCGGTCTGGTGGCACATGAGTCACCGCGCCTCGGACCGGGTGCAAAGGAAAAATTAATTTCCGGCATGGTGTTTACCATTGAACCCGGCATTTATCTTCCCGGCTGGGGCGGTGTCAGGATTGAGGACCTGGTTGTTCTGGAGAATGGAGACCTGAGAGTATTATCGAAAGCGAGGAAGACGTAACATGATCAGTGGCCGTGAACTGAGGAAAGGAATTATCATTGAGCTCGATGGCACGCTTTATCAGGTGGTCGACTACCAGCACGTCAAGATGAAGCGGACAGCGCTGGCTCGCGTCAAACTGCGCGACCTGACTGCCGGCCATACTATCGAGCGCAGCTTTCAATCTAATGACAAGCTGGTGCGGGCACGCCTTGATACCCGCCCGATGCAGTACCTGTATAATGATGGGGACATTTACCACTTCATGGATACGGAGAGCTTTGAACAGATTGAAATAAATCGCAAGAGGCTGGGGGATGTCTTGAATTACTTGAAAGAGAGCTCCACCGTGGAGGTATCCAGCTATAAAGATGAGATAGTTGATATCGAATTGCCGGTGGCTGTTGAGCTTGAGGTTATTGCTACCGAGCCCGGCTTTAAGGGTGATACCGCCACCGGTGGTAACAAACCGGCAACTCTGGAAACGGGGTTCACCATTCAAGTTCCACTTTTCATCAATGAGGGCGATATCATCAAGGTCGATACGCGTACCGGTGAATATCTGGAAAGGAGCAGTTGAGTTAATTGCTGAAAGCAGACCTTCACGTCCACACCGAATATTCGATGGACTGCGGTATGTCTCTGGATACGGTCATTGAACGATGCCAGAGAATGGGTATCAATTGTATAGCCGTCGCCGACCATGGCACCATTGAGGGTGCCCTCGAGATGCAGCGTATTGCTCCTTTCACGATAATTGTCGCCGAAGAAATACTGACGCCGTATGGCGAGATAATGGGTATGTTTCTGAAAGAGACAGTTCCCAATGGCCTCTCGGTGGAGCAGACAATTGCTCAAATCAGGACACAGGGCGGTATCGTGTGCGTTCCGCATTCTTTTGACGTTTTCCGGCCGTCGGCCCTAAGCGATAAGATAGTTGAAGAAATTGCTCAGGAAATCGATGTCATTGAGGTCTTCAATGCGAGAAACCTACTCCACCGCAGCTCAGAGAAGGCGTTGACTTTTGCCGTAAAACATGGCATTGCCCAGAGCGCCGGCAGCGATGCCCATACACCGGGTGAGATAGGCAATGCCTATGTAGAAATGCCAGAGTTTGAAGGTCGTGATGACTTTCTTCAAGCGCTGGCCAAGGGCAAAATCATCGGGCACCGGACCAATCCTTTAACTCACTTTGCCAGCGCCTGGAACAAACTGAAAAACCGTACCTGGCGGTGATAAAAATGTATCAGCTTGGATGGTTTTCCACGGGCAGAGGTAAAGGGTCAAGAGGACTGCTCAAAGCGGTGCATGACAGCATCGGATTGGGTGAAATTGATGCCGAGTTCGCCTTCGTTTTCTGCAGTCGTGAGTATGGCGAGACCGAACAGACCGACATTTTTCTCAAGATGGTGGAGGATTACCATATTCCGCTGGTCACATTTTCCTACCAGAAATACCGGGCAAAAGTGGGCGGTTCCAGCGGTGACTCTGCTGAAGGGTGGCCCTCCTGGCGACTTGCCTACGACCGCGAGGTAATGACAAAGCTTCAAGGTTTCAAGCCTGACCTGTGCGTACTGGCGGGTTACATGCTTATCGTCGGGCCGGAGATGTGCCAGAAGTATGACATGATTAACCTCCACCCGGCGGCACCCGGGGGCCCGGCCGGGACCTGGCAGGAAGTCATCTGGAAATTGATCGAGACCGATGCAAAGACGACCGGGGCCATGATGCATCTGGTCACGCCGGAACTGGACAGAGGCCCGGTGGTGACATACTGTACCTTCCCGATTCGCGGCGAACCGTTTGCCCGGCACTGGTCTGCAATAGAAAGAAAATCAGTCGCACCGATAAAAGAGGAACCGGGTGAAGAAAACGCCCTTTTCCAGCTCATCCGCCAGCACGGTGTGGTCAGGGAACTGCCGCTGATTACTATTACCATTCAGGCCTTCAGCCAGGGTCGGGTGAAAATAACACCGGATAAACAGGTTGTTGATACGCAGGGAAGACCGATAAAAGGGTATGACCTCACCGCAGAAATCAATGAAAAAGTGACCGGTTCCGCCTGATTGACCGGTTTAAGACCTCAAAATAAAATTCCCCTCCCGGTATAACACGGGAAGGGAACTTATTTTTAGCCTGACTATTAATTACTTCTTCGTTTTTTTCGTATCACTCTCTTCTGGCTTTCTCAGGACCTCGTCAATGAGGCCGTATTCCACAGCCTGGTCAGCACTGAGGTAGAAATCACGGTCCGTATCATGGGCAATCTTTTCCAATTTCTGACCGGTATGTTTAACCAGGATACCTCTGAGCACATCCTGGATGCGCATGATTTCACGGGCGGCAATCTCAATGTCGCTGGCATATCCTTGAGCACCACCGAAAGCCTGATGCATATGAATGGTGGAGTTGGGTAAGGCGTACCGTTTGCCCTTGGCGCCAGCGCAGAGCAGCACCGTGCCCATGCTTGCTGCCAGTCCAATACATATGGTGGAAACATCTGGCTGGATGAGCTGTATGGTGTCGTAAATCGCCAGGCCGGCATTAATGACACCGCCCGGGCAGTGAATGTACAGGCTTATATCCTTGTCCGGGTCCTCCCTGGCCAGATAGAGCAGCTGGGCAACAATGACGTTGGCCACCTGGTCATTGATCGGCATACCCAGCATGATGATGCGCTCTTTCAGTAAAAGTGAGTAGATGTCGAAAGCTCGTTCTCCTCTGCCACCACTCTCGATAACCATCGGTATGACGTTCATGGGATTGATATTCATTTTTTAGCCACCTCCTTTTTCGGTTTCCCTTTTTCCCTCTTTTTGTTGCCGGCTATTTCCACCAGCCGGTCGACCGTTTTGCGGGTCAGCAGGATTTGCCTGATGGAGCCACGAGACGGGGGTGCATTCAGCGCTCTCTGCAATTCATCTTTTTTATCGGTGGCGTTTTTCAGCATTGTTTCAATCTCTTCATCTATCTCCTTGTCACTGACCTCTACCTCTTCCGCTTCCGCAACTTTGCCCAGAACCAGAGATTGCGTTACTCTTTTGGTCGCCACCGGATGTAATTCTTCGTGCAGCTCTGCCTCCGTTTTATTAATGCTCTTCAGGTATTCTTCCAGATTTACCCCCTGTCTCTCAAACTGCCGGGCCTGTTCATTCAGCATGCGATGTATTTCAGTTTCCATCAAAACTGGTGGAAATTCAACCTGAGATGAGGAAACCACGGCATCAACCACTTTTTCCTCAAAATCAGCCCTGGCTTTCGCCTCGGCGCGCAATTTCAGATTACTGGATACCTCCTCCTTCAAAGCGGCCATGTTTTTGATTTCCGGCCCCAATTGCGCCGCGAACTCATCATTGAGCTCGGGCAATATCTCCTGTTTCATCTCCAGTATTTTCACGGTGAAATGGGCTTCTTTGCCGGCAAATTCATTGCGGGGATAGTCTTCGGGAAGTTTGATATTGAAATTTTTCTCCTCCCCTTTGTTCATTCCCGTAAGTTCCTTGGCGAAGCCCGGGGCTGGAGAAACGGAGTCCTGCAGGACGAGGTACTGGACCCCTTCTCGATTGAAAAACGTTGCGCCGTCCACCTGGCTCTCAATATTGAATATAGCCAGGTCGCCAAACTCAACGGCACGGTCCACCGATTCCCAGGTCGCATTCTGGTGGCGGAGCTGCTCGATCGCTTCTTTCACATTAACATCGGTCACTTTTACCGGCTCGGGTTTCATTTTGACACTCTGATAGTTGCCCAGTTGCACCACCGGTACTAAAGGCACCTTGGCCTTGAAAATGACCGGTTCGGTCTGGATTAGCTCAATCTCCGGTTGGGCAATGGCTTCTATCTGCTGTTCCTCGATTGCCTTTTCATAGACCTTCGGCAACTGATGGTTAAGTGCATCTTCGAGAACACTATCTCTGCCCAGATAGCGTTCCAGTATGGCCGGCGGTGCCTTGCCTTTGCGGAAGCCAGGAATATTGGCCCGCTTGGACAGACGTTTATAGGATTCGGCCATTGCCTCTTCAACCTCTTGCGGCTCCAGCTCAATGGTAAGAAACACCTGACTGTTCTCCGTCTTATCTCTGGTTACCTTCACGATTGCTCCACCTTTTCAATCCGCTTTTCTTTTATCCTGAAAATATTTAAGAAAACCGGTGATATTCATGGCGACTATGCCATCTGCCAGGTACTGATATAGAGACTCCGATTCCCTGGCAGGTTCCAGCTCGGCATAAAGCTGCGCTCTTATTTTGGTAAATGCTGCCTCAAAGCCGCTTTCATTGAAGGTTTGAGATACGAGTGTATTCCAGGCTTTGAGTTTATCCGCGGCGATTTTTATGCTTTCTTTGACTTTTCCAGTGACGCCAAAATGGGCGAAATAGATCAGGCTTGCGTTCAGTTCCATCAGCTTTTGCAGCGAACTCAGGTATAGCTCGAGGTCGAAAGCAGGAGGTGGTGTGGCAGGTATCAGCACTTTGCCCTCCGCCACCGAAATGCCAACCGCATCGCCGCTGAACAGGCCGTTATTTCGGCTCTCCAGAATACACAGTTGATGCGGGGCATGCCCTGGCGTGTGGAGCAAGCGCAGGCTTTGCTTTTCGCCGAGCTTGAATACTTCGCCGCCGGATACCGGTACAACTCTTTTTTCATCAATTGGCGCCACGGGGCCGGTCTTTCGCATCATTCTTTCGCCCATCGTGGAAGCGAAGCTTTTCATCAGCCTCTCCGGGTTAACCAGGTGTCGGGCGCCTTTTTCGTGGACTAAAACCTTGGCTTGAGGCATGTGTTTTAGCAACTCACCAATCCCACCGGCATGATCCAGATGAATATGGGTGGCGATAACGTAATCGATTTCCCCGGGGTCAACCCCCGCCTTTTCCATACCAGCCAGGACCGTGTTTACCGAGGTGGTCGGTCCAGTATCAACCAGCGCTTTCTTCTCTTCATTGATGAGGTAAACACTTCCCCATTTGGGTATGGAGTAGAGCTCGTTGTCAATAAGCAATATGTTTTCGGCTACTTCTTTTATGTCAACCATCTATTCTTCTTCTTCACGCAACAGGATGTGCAGTTCCGTCAGTTGTTCTTCCGTGACCGGTGCCGGGGCATTGAAAGTCAGGTCAAGGGCGCTCTGGGTCTTGGGGAAAGCGATTACCTCACGGATGGTCTCTCTCCTCGCCAGCAGCATCACGATGCGGTCAATGCCCAACGCAATGCCACCGTGTGGCGGCGCGCCATATTCAAATGCCTCAAGCATGTGCCCGAAACGCTCTTCAATTTCATCGTCGGTGTAGCCCAGCAGACGGAACACTCTGCGCTGGAGTTCTGTCGTGTATATTCTGAGGCTGCCACCGCCGATTTCCAAACCGTTGCATATCATGTCGTAGTGTTTGCCGCGTACTTTTCCGGGAGCGGTATCCAGAAGCGACACATCTTCATCCCAAGGTCTGGTGAACGGGTGGTGCTCCGGTTCCCAGTATCCGGTTTCCTCGTTCTTTCTTAACAGGGGGAAATCTTTAACATAGGCAAAAGCGAGTGTACCCGGGTCGGCCAGTTTCAGTCGCTGACCTATTTCCTGGCGCAAGGCACCGAGCGAGGTATTTACCGTGCTGGCATCACCGGCCACAACAAGGAGCAGGTCGCCAACAGTAGCTTCCAGGCGTTCTGCCATTTCCTTTATCTGTTCCAGAGTCAGAAACTTGGCTGCTGCCGAGCGCACCATGTCTTGAGTTAGCTCGTCCAGTCCACCGCCCCCTGCCTCACCGAGCGCTACTGTTACCAGGCCGCCCGCCCCGCAACTGCGTGCCAGCTGGTTCAAATCATCGAGCTGTTTCCGGCTGTAGCCAGCGCAGCCCGGGGCACATATGCCCTTGACCTTGCCCCCACCGGCGACGGCCGAAGTGAAGATGTCAAAACTCGACCGCGCCGCGATATCGGACAGGTCTTTTAGCTCAAGACCAAAGCGCAGGTCAGGTTTGTCCGTGCCAAAACGTTCCATGACATCGGTGTAGCTGAAGCGCGGGAAGGGTTCCATAACCTTCATTTCTGGTTTGATGGTCTTTGTCAGCGCAATGAAGAGCCGTTCCATCAAGTTTAAAATGTCCTCATCTTCGATAAAGCTCATTTCCAGGTCGAGCTGGGTGAATTCAGGCTGGCGGTCGGCCCTGGTATCCTCGTCTCGGAAACAGCGGGCGATCTGGTAATATTTCTCAAAGCCAGCCACCATCAGCAATTGCTTGAGTTGCTGTGGAGACTGGGGCAACGCATAAAATTTTCCGGCGTGGACACGACTCGGTACGAGATAGTCGCGGGCACCTTCCGGTGTGCTCTTGATGAGTATCGGCGTCTCAATCTCAATAAAGCCTTCTGCATCGAGAAAGTCGCGGATAAACTTCACCATATGATGGCGGAGCATCATGTTCTCCTGCATTCCGGCTCGTCGCAGGTCAAGGTAGCGATACCTCAGGCGCAGGTTTTCCTCCACTTCCTCATCCTCATTGATATAGAATGGCGGTGTTCGGGATGGATTCAAAACCTCAGCGTCATGTGCGGTTACCTCTACTTCTCCGGTGGGTAACTTGAGGTTCTCCGTTCCCGGTGGGCGTCTGGCCACTTCACCACTCACGCGCACCACGAACTCGCTGCGCATCTGGTTGGCCACTTCATGACACGGCTTTGCTACCTCAGGATTGAAAACCACCTGAACGATGCCCTGTCTATCACGGAGATCGATGAAGATGAGGCCGCCGTGGTCCCGGCGTCGGTCCACCCAGCCGGCCAGAGTTACTGTCTGACCAACGTGTTCCTTTTTCAGTTCACCACAGCTGTGACTTTTCAGCAAGACCAACCCCCTGAACCTCTGCTCTCCTGTCTATACGATGGACCTGACTGTTTCGACAATCGTTTCCTCCTGGGGTAGCACCAGTCTTTCCAGCGAACGATTAACCGGTATGATGACATCCGGGGTGGCTACCCGCTGTATCGGCGCATCAAGGTGGTCGAAAGCTCGCTCCTGAACGAGAGCCACAATCTCCGCACCCATACCGCACGTTTTCATTGCCTCATGGGCAACTATTAGCTTCCCCGTTTTCTTCACCGAATCAACTATGGTAGCAATATCCAGTGGACGGAGCGTTCGTGGGTCAACAACCTCCACTTCAACGCCGTCAGTTGCCAGCGTCTGGGCAGCGTTCAGTGTCTTCGGCAGCAATGTTCCCCAGGCTACGATGGTGACGTCTTTGCCTTCTCTCTTGACCTCTGCTTCCCCTAGCGGAATCACATATTCTTCTTCCGGCACGGGTCCGCTCACACCGTAGAGAACTCCAGGCTCAAGGAATATAACTGGATTGGGGTCCCTGATGGCTGCTTTCAGCAGTCCTTTGACGTCATAAGGTGTGGACGGCATGACCACTTTCAGCCCGGGTACATGAGCAAACCAGGCTTCAAAACTCTGTGAATGTTGCCCTCCCAGGCCAATGCCTCCCTCGGCAGTCGCCCTGATGACCAGCGCTACCTCGGGATGACCGCCGGAGAGATAGCGCATCTTGGCCGTCTGGTTGACGATTTCGTCCATGCAAATGGTCATCCAGTCAACCCGCATAATCTCGACTATTGGGCGCATTCCAGCCATGGCTGCTCCCAGCGCATAACCAACGATGGCTGTTTCGGAAATGGGCGTATCAAGCACGCGCTCGCCCCCGAACACGTCATATATTCCTTTTGTGGAACCGAAGGCACCGCCCAATACTCCGACATCCTCCCCCATGAGGAATACCCTATCGTCCCGTGCCATCTCCTCTTTGATGGCCTCGCTTACTGCTTCACGATAGCTTATCTGTCGCTGGGGCATTTATTTCACTCTTTCCTGGGCATAAATCCAGGTGAAAGCCGTTTCTGGCTCGGGTTCAGGACTGTTCAGGGCGAAATCAGCAGCGGCATCGAATATTTTTTTGCATTCCGCATTGATTTGCTCTGCCGCCTCATCGTTTAAATATCCCAGCTCCGTGAGTTTCTGGCGAAATATCCTGATCGGGTCCTTCTCTGCTGCCCAGTCCTCAACTTCGCCCTTGGGGCGGTAGTCAGAGCCGCCGGGTACCTGGTCCATACGCATACTGTGGCCGCGTAAACGATAGGACACGGCTTCAATCAGGCTCGGGCCTTCGCCTTTTCTGGCCCGGTCCACGGCGCTTTTCACCGCTTCATAGACAGCCATCACATCCGTCCCGTCAACTCTGTACCCTGGCATGCCGTAGGAGTTGGCCCGGGCGGAGATATCTAAATTGGCACAGGCTTTACATTGCGGCATGGACAGGCCATATTGATTATTGGTGCAGACAAACACCGTTGGCACCTTCCACAATGCCGCCAGGTTCA
This sequence comes from Dehalococcoidia bacterium, assembly GCA_004375725.1. Taxonomy (GTDB): domain Bacteria; phylum Chloroflexota; class Dehalococcoidia; order Dehalococcoidales; family RBG-16-60-22; genus E44-bin89. The sequence continues at coordinate 13,947 of SOKS01000179.1, forward strand.
GCCCTTCGTGGAAAGTCCCCCGATTTGCCGCCCCATCGCCGAAAAAACCGAGGCAAACCTGTCCCGTTTTACGCATTTTAATGGCCAGGGCTACGCCGCCGGCAATATTAATGCCGGCACCCACGATGCCATTGGTGCCCAGAATCTGCCGACTGAAATCAGAGAGATGCATTGACCCGCCTTTACCTCCGGTGCAACCGGTTGCCTTACCGAGCACTTCGGCCAGTATGACATTTATGTCCGCGCCTCTGGCCAGCAGATGCCCGTGGGCGCGGTGGGTGGAGATAATGTAATCTTTATCTCCCAGAGCACTGCAGGACCCGACGGCAACCGCCTCTTCACCAATGGAAACGTGCCCGGTGCCGGGTACAAGACCCTGTCGGGAAAATTCCGTAAGACCTTCTTCAAAATGCCGGATGGTGAGCATTCGGCGGTACATATCCAGAAGCGCTTCTTTTGTCAGTGGCATATGCTCTCCCTTCGCTTAAAAATTGAACTTATTCCCTGCTTGTGGTAATTTCAAGAATATATCTGGTGATTTCTTTTGAAAGATACCATAATTCGCCTTACTCGTCAAAATGAACCGGTTCATTTGAAACAGCCTGCCACCTTCTACTAAGCTGTTAAGATACATTCTGGTTGGTGAACACAGTTTGCCAGAGAAAGCATATCTAACTTAAAGGTTTAATTGATTGTCAGGTAAGAGCAGGCTCAGTGAAATTTTCCGTCGGTGGGGTGGCGGCAATGCCTCGTTCCTTGCTTATACCCACTTCAGCCACGATTTGTGTGCCGGGTTGCTGACGGCATTACTGCCGTTGATAAAAGAGGGGCTGGGCCTGACCTATCTGCAATCCGGCGTACTGCTTTCCGCCTACACCATCACCTCCGGTCTTTCGCAGATTCCCGGTGGCTGGCTCGGCGACCGGTTAAGAAGAAGTGTCGTGATTGCAGTGGGGTTGGGTGGTGTTGGCTTTGCCACGCTTGCTGTTGGTCTGAGTCCATCATATTATCCGCTGATCGCCATTCTCATAATTATGGGCATTTTTGCCGGTGGCTATCATCCCTCGGCGGTGTCGATGCTCTCCGGCTATTATGAGACAACCCGGCGAGGCAGAGTGATTGCACTTCATATGGTGGGCGGCAGTATCGGCTTTTCCATCGGTCCCCTTCTGGGAGGATTGATTGCGGAATCTCTGGG
>SOKS01000047.1 GCA_004375725.1 Dehalococcoidia bacterium
AACCCTTGCTGGCCAGTAAGGCTTTGGTAAGCTGTTCCGTAGATTGGTGTGGAGGGTCGGAGATAAGGAGCCAGCCCAGAATGCGGCCGGCCATGCGGGGTATGCCGGTCTGTTCGAAAACGATGCCGACTTCTTCGGCGAACTGTTTTTCTTCTGCCTGAAGGTTATCCTTCATCCCACCCTTCTCCCAGTCATATTTCTTTCCTATATTATAATATGTATAGAATGTTTTGTCAAGACTGAAAGTATTGAATTTAATAAATTTATTAAAAAAATTAGCGGGCAGGTTCGACGGCGCGAGGCGTGGCAGTGGCTTATTTGCCGAGTTCTTTGGCTCTGTGGTAGGCAGCGGCGACGGCCTGATAGACCAGTTCGCGGAAGTTTTCGTTTTCAAACTGCTGCAGGGCGGCAGCAGTGGTACCACCAGGAGAAGTGACCATACGGCGCAATTCGGAAGGTGATTTCCCGGATTTTTTCAGTAGTTGTCCGGAACCGAGCATGGTCTGCAGCACCAGTGCCTGTGCCGTATCCTCGGGAAACCCGATACGGACCGCAGCCTCAGTAAGGCACTCAACAAAGAGGAAAAAGTAGGCCGGACCGCTGCCGCTTACCGCGGTGGCCATATCAAGATACTCTTCAGCAGGGACAAAGATTTCCTTGCCCATGGTGCTCAGGATAGTCCTGGCCTGCTCTTTCTGCGTTTCGGTTACCTCCGGAGTGGTGGTCCAGACGCTGATTCCCTCGCCGATCTGGGCGGGTGTGTTGGGCATTACCCGGACCACCTGGCGATGGTCAAGTCCTTTACATAATGTATCAATTCTGGCCCCGGCGATAATGGAAAGGACAAGCTGTCCCGGCTTAATCCGGCCACTTAGCCCGGGCATTATCTCGGGCAGGTTCTGTGGCTTAATCGCCAGAATTATGACTTCGCTCTTTGCCGTGGCATCAGGATTGCTATCGGTAACCGATACCTGATAGGTCTGTTTCAGATACTGGCGGCGTTCATCTTTGACGTCGCTGACGCATATGGCCTGCGGAGTGCTCAGGCCGTGGTTCAGTACGGCAGCCAGTATTGCCTCCCCCATCGCCCCGCCGCCGATAAAGGCTATCTTCATGGTTTCCATTGCTATTTACCCTCACTGCACGACGAAGTTTATCAGTCTGCCGGGCACATATATCTGCTTCAGGATTTTCTTTCCTTCCAGGTAGGCGGTGGCTTTAGTGGCCTTCTCCTGAAGTAGCTGCGGCAGCTCATCCTCGGTTATAGAGACCGGTACCGTAATGCGGTCGCGGAGCTTGCCATTGACCTGGACCACCAGCGTTATCTCCTCATCCTTGGCCAGAGTTTCATCCCACTGCGGCCAGGGCTGGTTATGGATGCTGTACCGGCGCCCCGTCCTCTCCCAGAGCTCCTCGGTGAGATGGGGGGCGGTGGGCGCCAGGAGGCGGAGCAGGATATCAATTGACCCTTCCCATGTCTGGGTGCTGACGGAGCCGGTCTCCTTTACTTTGGCCAGGCAGTTGCTGTACTCCATCAATGCCGATAGCATAACATTGAAGCGGAATTTTTCCACGTCCTGCGTTACCCGCCGGATGGTCTGGTGAGTAACGCGGGATAATTCTCTCTCCGCTTTCTCGGTGTCGCTGGGCGTAGCTTTTCCATCGGGCCGGTAGCCACCGAGTACCAGTTGCCATATCCGGTTCAGCCAGCGGCTGATGCCACTGATGCTGCTGTCATTCCACTCGCCACCCTGCTCCCAGGGTGCCAGGAACATGAGGTAAGCCCGAACCGTGTCTGCTCCCAGTTCGGTCACGTACTCGTCCGGGGTAACCACATTGCCGAGCGATTTGCTCATCTTCTGCTTCTCGGCGATTATAATCCCCTGGTTGAACAGGCGGATAAACGGCTCATCGAAGTCGACTATTCCAATGTCCCGCAGTGCCTTGATAAAGAAACGGGAGTAGAACAGGTGCATCACGGCGTGTTCCGCTCCGCCGGTATAGAGGTCCACCGGCATCCAGAACTTGAGCTTATCATCGTCAAAGGGGGCATCGTTAGTGTCAGGGCTGGTATAGCGCAGGAAGTACCACGAAGAGCACATAAAGGTATCCATGGTATCTGTCTCGCGCTTGCCGGGCCCACCGCAGCGCGGGCAGGTGGTATTGACAAACTGCTCGTGGTATTTCAGCGGCGATTCACCGGTCGGCCTGAACTCGGCGTCTTCGGGCAGCAGCACCGGCAGGTCTGCCTCGGGGACAGGGACGATACCGCATTTATCGCAGTAGACCATGGGGATAGGCGCTCCCCAGTAGCGCTGGCGCGAGATAAGCCAGTCCCGCAACCGGTAGCTGACGGTCCGCTTACCCCAATTCTTCTCCTCGAGGAAGTCCGAAATGGCCTCGATGCTCTGCTTGCTGGGGAGCCCGTCGAACTGGCCGGAGTTCACCAGGGTTCCCTCCTCGATGTAGGCTTCTTCCAGCTCTTCACCATGCCAGTCCGGTGGTGCGATCACCACGCGTATCGGAATACCGTATTTTTTGACGAAGAGGAAATCACGCTCATCATGGGCCGGCACGCCCATCACTGCCCCTGTACCGTAGCTCAAAAGCACGTAGTCGGCAATCCAGATGGGTACCTTTTCCCCGTTCAGGCGGTTGGTGCAGTATGACCCGATAAAGACACCGTCCTTTTCTTTCTCGGTGGATAGTCTCTCTATTTCGCTGAGACGTCTGGCTCTCTCAATGTAGGCATCAACCTCGGCTTTTTTATCCGGCGAGGTCAGCACGGCAACCAGCGGGTGCTCGGGCGCGAATACCATGAAGGTGACGCCGAAGGTGGTGTCCGGACGGGTGGTGAAGACCCGGATCTCTTTTTCTGGCACGCCCGGGTGGTCAAGGGCAAAGGATATTTCCGTTCCCTCGCTTCGGCCTATCCAGTTGCGCTGCATGATTTGAATGCGCTCCGGCCAGTCGATGCCGTCGAAGTTCATCATCTCATCGGCGTATTTGGTGATGCGGAAGAACCACTGTTCAAGGTCGCGACGGGTAACCGTGGTATTACATCGCTCGCAGAGACCACTGCTCAGCACCTGCTCGTTGGCGAGCACCGTCTGGCACTTGGGACACCAGTTCACCGGAGCTTTGCCACGATAGGCCAGGCCGGCTTCGTACAGCTTCAGGAAAAACCACTCCGTCCATTTGTAGTACTCGGGAAGGCAGGTGACCACTTCCCGGCTCCAGTCGTAGATAGCGCCGATGTTCCGGAGCTGGCGGCGCATGTTCTCAATGTTCTGCATCGTCCAGGTGAAAGGGTGAATGCCGCGCTGGATGGCGGCGTTCTCGGCAGGAAGTCCGAAGGCATCAAAACCCATCGGGTGGAGAACGTTATAACCCTGCATTCGCTTGAAGCGGGCGTGGACGTCTGACGGCGCCAGGGCATACCAGTGCCCGATGTGAAGGTCTCCGGACGGGTAGGGGTACATCGTCAGCGCGTACCATTTCGGCCTCGGGTCATCATCGCTGACCTGGTAGAGTTTGTCTTTTTCCCAGCGCTGCTGCCATTTCCTATCTAATTCCTGAGGGTTGTACCTGTCTATCATGTATTCTCCGATGCCAGAACGCTATCCGAATGCTCAAAGAGGCAATGAATGAATCTAAAGAAGGGAGATAGTGTGAAAAGAGGGGTATAATCCCCTCTCAGAATACTTCTCTTCCTTGTGGTTCACGACATAAGTCTAGCTCAATTAACCGAGCTTCGTCAACAAGCTGGCCTTTGCTCAGCCGTGGGGCTTTAAAAAGCAGAGAGACTGGATACTCGCTAGCCAGTTATCCAGTCTCCCCTATATCCTTTTTATAATATTGAGATTTATTTAGGCTTTGCCAATTCGGAACATCTTGGTGCCGCAGTTTGGGCATATACCCTGAGTGGCTGGTTTGCCATTCTTCATGGTGATAGATTTGGCATCTTTCATTTCCCGCTTGGCGCGGCACTTCACACAATATGCCTGCATAATTCCCCTCCTTTAAGTTTATTAGGATTAGTAGCAAGAATAAACTATTCATTCCGTGTTGTCAATAGCCAAAATGGTCAAAGAGGGATGAATTTGAGTGTCAAATGGAAAAATAATCCCGTTGACTGGCCTCATTTCTTATCTA
>SOKS01000064.1 GCA_004375725.1 Dehalococcoidia bacterium
CCCAGGAAGCGGCTGAGGCATCAACCACGACTTCGCAGGAGGCGATAAGCCGGGCTGAGGAAATCGGACGGGAGGCCAGGGAAACCAACGAAGCAGCAGCGCAGGCGGCTCAGGAAGCGATTAATGAAACAACGCGTATTGCTAAGGAGGCAGCGGAGGCCGCGACCAAAGCTTCGCAGGAGGCGATGAGCCGGGCTGAGGCAATCGGCAAAGAAACCAAAGATACGGCTGATGAATCGACCAGGGCAGTAAAAGAAGCTACCAGACTGGCCACCCGGGCCGCCAGGGAGGCAGCCGAAACTTCAGTGAAAGCCTTTGAAGAAGCGATAAGTCGGGCGGAGGCAATAAGCCAGGAGACAAGAGAAACTACTGAAGAATCGGCGAGGGCAGCCAAAGAGGCCACTGAGGTCACGGTACAAGCTGCCAAGGAAGCCACTGATGAGACAACGCGAGTTGCCAGGGAGGCAGCGGAAACGGCTATAAAGGCTTTTGAGCGGGCCATGCTCCGCACTGAGGCGGCTGGCAATGAGGTGAGAGAAGCAGCAGAGGCGTCACTTGAAGCTTTTGAGACGGCAATTGGGGAAGTAGAGGAAACTCGCGAGGAAGGGGAAGTTGTCGAAGCAGTCGACGAGGCTGATGAGGAGGCGGCTGAAGCGACGCTTAAAGCCTTTGCTCAGGCGATTGGCCGGGCTAAGGAATCCAATGTGAAGGGAAAACCAAAGGCGGCGAAAGGCAAAGGGAAGGAAAAGATAGAAGCGCGTTTGAATTTTCTGGCCCAAATGTATGAGACCAAGAAAAACGAACCGGCCAGTGAAGATAGTGTTGCGGAGGAGGATGAAGGAAGCGGGAAATAAATCGCGCCGAAACTAATCACGTATCAGTGTATCAGTAATATCAATACAGGAGGTACTCGATGGCGAATCCAAAGGAACAAGCCAAGAAGGTCAGTGAGGAAACCGAAGCAGTAGTTGAGGAAACGGTTGAAGCTGTTCCTGAAGAAGTTGAGCAGACTAGTGTAGAAGTAGAAGCACAACCGGTCAAGCCTCTCGAAGAGGTATTGGGACAGGCCGAAAGAGCCTACGCTGCCTTTATGGAGGCGCAGCGGCAGGTAGCCAATGCCTATCGGGCCAATGAACAACAAATTGCCAAAGCTTACAAGCGTGCTGAGCAACAGGCGGAGAGAGCCTGTAACGAGGTGGTTACAGGGGCAATAAAAGCGCGTGATGAGGCGGTAGCGGCCGCGATCAAAGCGCGTGATGATGCCGTCTCTCAGGCGGAGAGAGCGTTTAAAAAAGCGCAAAATCAAGCGGATAGAGAATGCGAGGCACAGGTAGAGGAAGGCTGGAAAAAGAGAGAGGAAGCGCTTGCGCAGGCCTGGCAGCTCCGTGAGGAAACTGTGGATCAGGCCTGGGGCATATACGCCAAGCTTTCAAGATAAGTACCATAGCATGACAACCTGAGCACTTCCTGGCTTGACTGATACACTTGTATGTGGTTGGTAATGTTTTGATTAGATTAAAGATGGGATATCTTTGAGGGTGACTTCTATTCCCCGGTACTTGTCTTCGATTCCTTCCTGTCTCTTCTTCAATGCGGAAATGAGGCTGATGGTCTTGGTGAAGTAGCCCCTCACCCTTTCCACGTCACTGAGTTCCGACAGGATGATGGTAATATTGATCAGTCCTTTTTCCCTTGGGTAATCGCCGCTTCTGATGACTGCCTCAGGGGCGAGGCTTTTGAGGTAAGTACCGAGTTCCTTGATAAGGTCGACGTTCATTTCTTTGGGTGGGGCGGAAACAAGGTAAAGCGCTCTCTTTGAATCTATGGGGTTCATCTTGAGGGAAAGACCGCTGATTGCCTGGTCCATGGCCTGGGTTCCCTTCCGGGCTTCCGTGGCTTTGTTCCGGAAATCGCGTGTCCGGGACAGGATTTTCTTGGTCAGTGAAATTTCAGAGCGGCCGTAACCAATCGCTGTCCATCCGGTCAGCGTCTGTATGATGTCTCCGGCATCAAGTATCCTCGCCCCGATGTATTTGGGCTTCTTTTCCTCGCCGGCGCAGAGCAAGTTGTAAAACGGTTCCGTAATCAGGGCGTTAATTTTTGACAGGTTGCTTCTAATCGACGCGTCTTTCATCACGTATCTCTGGTTATCAACCAGGAAGACGGCGTCGGCCACCAGGTACGCTGATTTCAGGCATGTGGCAGCATTGTATATGGTTCTTTCCTCGGTGGCCTCTTCATGCTCGAAGGGCAGGACGACGAGATTATATACCGGCTTATCCACATAGCGCTCTTTGATATATTGGGTGATAACGGGCAGTGCGCCGGAGCCGGTACCCCCGGCCGCGCCCGCGATCAGCAGAAATGCATCTGCGTCGACGAAGCGCTTGCTGGACCTTATCGTTTCAATTATCTTATCGCCATCCTCTTTGGCGATCTCAGCGCCCAGTTCGTTGATCTTGCCGACGCCATGTCCGCCAGTCTTCCGTCCGCCAATAAGGATGCGGTGCTGGTAATCCGGCTTAATGCAGGTCAGGCCACTGAGGTCGGCAACATCAGTGTTGATAGCAAGGGCATTGGCGATAATATCGATACCACGTTGAACATGTGCCCGACGATTAAGTCGGGCAAATTCATCAGCAATTCTGCCGCCACACTGCCCAAAACCAACTATAATTAGTTTCATTGTTTACCGTATTTTTCGCTTTGTGTTATTTTAGACATTATTCCCGCGCAATGTCAATTATCGGACTTTTTCTAAATACGCGGTCAAGGCAGGTTGAATAGGAGATTGGCGCAAAAATTGTATAGAAAAAAGTCCCTCCCTCGAAAGTAATCCCCCTGGCCGTTTAAAGAGATTAAAGAGATGATAACAGCTCATATTATTTTCGTTTTTATTACATTCCCTTGCCGGCGATAAAAGCGGTGAGGTCGGCAAGGCGGCAGCTGTAGCCCCACTCGTTATCGTACCAGGCAAGGACTTTGACCATGTTGCCGCCGATGACCATGGTGCTTAAAGCGTCAACTATGGTACTGGCCGGGTTGCCCCTGAAATCCATGCTGACCAGCGGCTCCTCACAGTATTCCATGATGCCGGCTAAAGGCCCCTCGGCGGCGGATTTGAATGCCTGGTTGACCTGCTCGGCGGTTACCTCCTGCTTCAAGTCAGCGACGAAGTCGATGACCGAAACGGTGACCACCGGGACGCGGAAGGCCATGCCGTGAAGCCTGCCCTCAAGCTCGGGGATGACCAGGGTGACGGCATGGGCGGCACCGGTGGTGGTGGGGATGATATTTACGGCGGCAGCACGCGCCCGGCGCAGGTCCTCGTGCACCATGTCCTGTATTCTCTGGTCATTGGTGTAAGCGTGGATGGTGGTCATGAGCCCCTTGTCCACGCCGAAGTTATCGTGGAGCACTTTAACCACCGGGGCGATGCCGTTGGTGGTGCAGGAAGCGTTGGAGATGACGGTGTGTTTCGTCGGGTCATACTTATCCTCATTGACGCCGAGGACGATGGTGATATCTTCATCCTTGGCCGGGGCGGAGATGATCACCTTTTTGGCACCGCCCTTGAGGTGGGCGGAGGCCTTGGAAGCGTCGGTGAAGAGGCCGGTGGACTCGATGACGATGTCGACGCCGTGGTCGCGCCAGGGTATACTGGCGGGGTCTCTTTCCGAGATGATCTTTACCTTATGGCTATCAACGGTGATGGCGTCGTCGCTGGCCACCACGGTGTCCGGATAGGGCCCGTAGGTGCTGTCCCATTTCAGCAGGTGGGCGTTGGTGGCGGTATCGGTGAGGTCATTGATGGCCACCACCTCCAGCTCACCTTTATGGTACTGATTGATGGTGCGAAAGGTCAGCCGGCCGATGCGACCGAAACCGTTGATTCCCACTTTCGTTGTCATCTTCCCCCCCATCCCTGTTCGTTATTTTACAGGTTAATATTATTAGTTTACCTTTAAACCGGTGAATGCTTCAATTCCGGCAAATCGGGCCGCCTGCTCCAGTTCATCTGCTATTCTTAGGAGCCGGTTATACTTGGCGGTGCGCTCGGAGCGGCAGGGTGCTCCGGACTTAATCTGCCCCGCATTGAGGCCAACTGCCAGGTCTGCGATGGTGGTGTCTTCGGTCTCGCCCGAGCGATGACTGACGATTGCCGTCCATCCTGCTTCTTGTGCCATCCTGATGGCCGCGATCGTTTCCGTGAGAGTACCTATCTGATTGAGCTTGATGAGGATGGAATTGGAAGCTTTCATCTCAATACCGCGGCGCAATCGACTGACATTAGTGGTGTAGAGGTCATCACCGACCAGCTGTACTTTGTTGCCCAGTTTGGCAGTAATAAGTTTCCAACCGTCCCAGTCGTCCTCCGCCATGCCGTCTTCGATACTGATAATCGGGTAGTCTGCTGTCCATTTTACATAAAAATCTACCATCTCTGCGGAACTGAACCTGGTGCCTTCACGTGATAGTATATACCGGCCATCCTGGTAAAATTCACTGGCGGCCGGGTCAAGGGCGATAAAACAGTCCCGGCCAGGGCGGTAGCCAGCGTTCTCAATTGCGGCCAGGACTGCCTCGATGGCAGCCTTGTTGGAGGGAAGAGGGGGGGCAAAACCGCCCTCATCACCGACGTTGGTGCTGAGCCCCCGGTCATTCAGGACTTTCTTCAGCGAATGATAGACCTCAGTGCCCATTTGCAGGGATTGGCGGAAGCTGGTGGCGCCAGCCGGCACGACCATGAATTCCTGGAAATCCGTGGAATTGGTGGCATGCTTGCCGCCGTTCAGAATATTCATCAATGGCACCGGCAGGGTATATTCGCGGGCTTTGCTAAGGTAGCGGTAAAGCGGCGTATCCAGGGAGCTGGCTGCGGCACGGGCCACCGCCAGCGATGTTCCTAAAATGGCGTTGGCGCCAAGGCGCGATTTATTATCGGTGCCATCAAGCTCGATTAGTTTGCGGTCAATGGCTTCCTGGTCGGTGGCGGCCATTCCTTTAATGCTGGGCGCGATGTGCTCGTTGATATGGTTCACTGCCTGGAGAACGCCCTTGCCCCCGTATCTTTTCTTATCCCCGTCACGGAGCTCCACCGCTTCGTAGGTGCCGGTGCTGGCCCCGGAGGGCACAGCAGCCTGCCCGAGTGCTCCATCCGAAAGCACCACCTCTACTTCCACCGTCGGGTTGCCCCTCGAGTCCAGAATCTCTCTCCCTTTTACCTGTTCAATGGTTGCTATCTTACTCATACTCAATCCCCGAAGTTAGTCGTTTACCATATTAAGCGCTTTGTTCACTGCGTCCACCGGATTCTTAGCGAGAACAATCGAGTTATCCGGGCGGTCATTTCGTGATAGCGACCAGGTGTTCAGGCCGACAACCGGTATGCCATTGCGCAGCGCATGGCCGATCTCAGACAGGGTACCATAACCCCCGCCAATGGCTATCACCGCCTCGGCGCTTTTCACCACTATCACGTTCCTCGCTTCACCCAGGTTGGTCACTACCGGGATCTGCACGTATGGATTGGCCGTCTGGCGGCTGCCTCCGGGGAGGATGCCGATGGTCAATCCGCCCCCAGCGCTGGCCCCTCTGCAGGCGGCTTCCATTACGCCACCCAGCCCGCCACAGACGAGGATGGCATCCTTTCTGGCCAGCTCCCGCCCCACTTCTTCCGCTAGTCTGGCCTCCTCTGGAGTGCAGTCGCTGCCACCAATGACGGCGATAAACCGTTTCTTCTCTTTCATGTCTGTGGATACAGTTACATAATTATATCATTTAGGCTGCGTTGAGGCAAAGGGAGATATGATGCAGAAGCGTCTTTTAGTTATACCGGTTCATCGCCGCGGTCAGGCTTTCGCTGATGAGGCAGAGTATGGCCTCATTGACTTTATTCATGACCTCGGCGACGATTTTGTTCTCACTGGCGTCAAAATCGCTGAGCACGTGGTTGATAACCTCGGCGTCCCGGTCCATGTCGGCGCTGCCCGTCAAATCAGGTCGGCTGATGCCCACCCTGACGCGAATAAAATTGCTAATCCCCAGGCAGGCGATGGTTGACTCGATGCCTTTATGCCCGCCGGGACGCCCTCCCTGCCGAATGCGGACTTTGCCCAGGGGCAGGTCAAGGTCGTCATGGATGATAATTAAATCTTCAGGACTGATGTTAAATCTTTTCACCAGTCGACTCACTGACTGGCCGCTCAGGTTCATCATGGTCTGTGGCCTGGCCAGTACCAGCTTTATACCAGCAACTTCGCCTTCGCCGATTCGGGCATAGCCCTGTTTGCGGGCAAAGCGTATTCCGTGCTTTCTGGCGAATCGATTTAAGCACATGAAACCGATGTTGTGTCGGTTTCGGGTGTATGCCGCTCCGGGGTTACCCAGGCCAACGATTAGTTTCATATCATGCTTTCTGATTTAAAAGGTTCTGTAACTCTGTTTCGTTCATAATTTTGGTGCCCAGACTCCGGGCCTTGTCCAGTTTGGAGCCGGGGTCGGTGCCGACCACCAGGTAGGTGGTTTTTCTGGTCACGCTGCTGCCGATGGTACCGCCGAGGGTCTTGATTCGTTCCTCGGCTTCCTTCCGGGAAAAGGTTTTAAAGGTGCCGGTCAGGACAAACTCCATGCCGGCTAGGGGCAGTGCCTCTGCCTTGACTGGCTTTTCCTCTAGCTTGACCCTGGACTCTCTTAATCGTTTAATGATATCACGGTTGGTTTCCTGGCGGAAAAAGGCGATAATACTGTCGGCAATCTTCGGTCCGATAGTCTCGATGGACATAAGTTCTTCGCGGGAAGCTTCGGCCAGCGCGTCAAGGCTGTGGGATTCTCGAGCCAGAAGCTCGGCGGTCTCCTCGCCGATATGGCGCACGCCGAGGGCAAAAATAACCCTGGCCAGCGGTCGATTCTTGCTCTTTTCAATGGCGTCGAGCATATTGCTCACGCTTTTCTCGCCCATCTTTTCCAGTTCCAGGAGCTGCTCTTTACGGTCTTTAAGATAGTAAATGTCGGCGATATCTTTAATTAAGCCTTTCTCATACAGGGTGGCGGACAGGTTCTCGCCTATGCCCCGGATATCCATCGCGCCACGGGAGGCAAAATGCTCGATTCGCTGCTGTGCCTGGGCGGGGCAGGCGGCGTTTGAGCAGTAGTACATCACTTCACCTTCAGGTTGGAACACCTCGCTGCCGCAGACCGGGCATGCCGGGTGGCCCTTCTCCTTATCGAACACTTTCTCCAGAAGCTTGAACTCTTTCTCTTTTCCGGTGCGCTGGCTGGTGACTGGCCCAACCACCGCTGGAATGACTTCGCCGGCACGCTGGATGATTACGGTATCGCCGATGCGGATGTCCTTGCGTCTGATGTCGTCCTCGTTATGGAGGGCAGCCTGGCGAATGGTCACCCCGCCGACCGACACCGGCTCCAGAATGGCGTAGGGGTTGAGGGTACCCGTCCGTCCAACACTGATACCGATGTCAATGAGCCTGGTAGTGCCCTGTACCGCCGGGAACTTGTAGGCGATTGCCCACCGTGGCTCGCGGCCGACATCTCCCAGTCTCTGCTGTAATTCAAGCTGGTTCACTTTGACCACGATGCCATCTGCCTCATAATGGAGTTTCTCCCTTTTCTCCACCCAGGTCTGGTAATAATCTTCAACCTGCTTAATATCATCCAGACGGCGGTTGTTTGGGTTTACTTTGAAGCCCAGCGATTTAAGGTATTCCAGCGTTTCCCAGTGGGTCGACGGTGTTGCTTTGCCCTCGGCAGAGCCAAGCATGTAAATATAAATGTCCAGCGGACGTCTGGTGGTAATTCTGGGGTCGAGCTGGCGTACTGAACCGGCGGCAGCGTTTCTGGGGTTGGCAAACAATGGCAGCCCCGCCTCCTCCCTTTCCCGATTGAGTTTGTGAAAGCCGGCCAGGGGCAGGTATACTTCACCCCGCACCTCGAATCGTGGCGGGGCGTCTTGCGGCACAGCCAGAGGGAGGCTCCGGATGGTTCTGAGGTTCTGCGTAATATCCTCACCGCGGAAACCATCGCCGCGAGTGGCCCCGGTGGCGAACCGACCATTCACGTAGGTCAGAGCCACGGCCAGGCCATCAATCTTGTGCTCACCGACGAAGTCAAAGCTGGCGTGGCCGAGCAGTCGTGAGATACGGGTATGCCAGGCGGATAATTCGTCACCAGAGAAGGCATTGCCGAGAGATAGCAGGGGGGTGGGGTGTTCAACTACGCCAAAGGCCTCCAGGGGTTCAGCGCCTACCCGCTGGGTAGGAGAATCAGCGGTCAAAAACTGGGGATGCTGCGCCTCCAGTTGCTTCAGCTCCCGCAGCAACACATCATACTCGGCGTCGCTGATTTCAGGGCTATCCAGCACGTAGTAGCGGTAGTTGTGATGGTTGATTTGGGCCTTTAGCTCGGCAATTTTCTTTTGTGCTTCTTCAGGGCTGGCCATAGCATCCTAATAGGGAAAGGTTATCGGCACTAGAAGTATAGCATAGCTGAAGGTGGGGTGAAAGAAGAATGATGGCGTTTGTCTAGCGTAGATGCGAGGTATCATTAAGTAAATCCAACGTGGCTCCCTGCGAACGGGTCTCCACAATGCTGAGCGAGGCTAAGTCGGTGCGGAGCTGTCGCCAGTGCCAGATATCTATCTTCAGCAGATGGCAGATTAAAAGGCGCAGCACCCCGCTGTGAGCAACTACCAAAATCGTGTCCTTCGAGGTATGTTTGTCAAGACGGCTGAAGAATCTCATTACCCGGTTGTTGAGCTCACCGATGCTTTCCCCACCGGGAAAACGAAAAGACAGGTCACGGTCCGGCCAGGCTTTGACCAGTTCCGGGTAGCGCTCACCGATTTCGTTAAAGGTCAGTCCCTCAACATGGCCGAAATTGATCTCCAGTAGTTCGGGGCAGGTTATAACCTCCATCTGGTGACAGGAAGCAATGATTTCGGCGGTGGCCGAAGCCCGGCTCAATGTGCTTGTGTAAACGGAATCGATTTTTTCCTCGGCCAAACGTTCGGCAAGTCGCTGGGCCTGCCATGTCCCATTGGCACTCAGTTCAACATCGGTCTGTCCCCAGAACCTTTCCGCACTGTTGCCCTTGGTGTTGCCGTGTCTTGCCAGAAGCAGCCTAGACAGTTGTGGCCTCCTCAACAGAGAGCATGGTGTTCGTTTCTCGCCTCAATTCAAATATTTCTGAAAATAAGTGTATCCAGTTATGCACAACCGCATCAAATGGCACCGGAAGGCCGAGAAGCTCTGCCATTGAGGTCATTGATATTCCTCTCATGCCACAGGGCCTGATATACCTGAAGTACTTTAAGTCATTGTTTACATTGAGGGCAAATCCGTGCGTGGTGATGTAGTGGCTAACGTTGATGCCTACGGAACAGATTTTCTGGCCGCCCACCCAGACACCTCCCGGGTACGTATCATTGCGCTGGGCGTCGATACCGAAGCCAGCGAGCAGTTTGATAATTACCTCCTCCAGTTTCCAGATATATTTGTGGACACTCAGTCCATTTGCCCTGAGGTCGAGGACGGGGTAGCCGACCAGCTGTCCCGGGCCGTGATAGGTGATGCTGCCACCGCGACTGGTCGGCAAGACCGGGATATTTTCCGGCGGGGCAATAATATCCTCTTCGCCCCGGAAACGCCCCACGGTGTAGATGTGGGGGTGCTGGAGCAGCAAGACAGCGTCTGGAATTTTGCCTTCCGCCCTTAGCTGCCGCAACGTCTCCTGCTGGCTCAGGGCATCTTCGTATGGAACTACCCCGAGATATTTTACGACATAAGCTTTTCGGTAAAGCCGACACATATCAGGTGTCTCTATCATCTCATTTTCCAGCGTAGGTTTGGTTTCCTGGCAGCATTGACCTCATCCAGCCTTCTGACTGGTGTACTGTGCGGCGCGTTATGCAGCAGTTCCGGTTCTTTATCAACTTCCCCGGCAATTTCAATCATTGCTTTGATGAAAGCATCGAGCGTCTCTTTGCTCTCTGTTTCGGTAGGCTCAATCATGATGGCTTCCTCAACCACCTGCGGGAAATAAATAGTCGGCGGGTGAAATCCGTAGTCAAGAATGCGTTTGGCTATATCCAGGGTGGTAACTCCTTTTGCTTTTTGTTTATTACCGGAGAACACCACCTCATGCAGGCAGGTGCGGTCGTAGGGCAGATGATAGTACGGCTTCAGTTTTTCTTTTATGTAGTTGGCATTGAGAACCGCGTTCTCGCTGACCTCTTTTAAACCTTCAGCGCCAAGCGAGCGAATGTAGGCATATGCCTTGACCATAACGCCAAAGTTCCCGTAGGCAGCGCCAAGGCGGCCGATTGATGCAGATGGTTTGGCGAACTGGTATTCTCTTTTATCCTTGGAAACGACTGGTGAAGGTAAAAAATCGGCCAGATTGGACTTGACGCAGACCGGGCCCGCCCCGGGGCCGCCACCGCCATGCGGGGTGCTGAATGTCTTGTGCAGGTTCAGCTGGACGCAGTCAAAACCAAGGTCGCCGAACTTCACCTTTCCCAGCAGGGAGTTCAGGTTGGCACCATCACCGATGAGCAGCCCCCCTTTCTCGTGGACAATATTGCTTATCTCAGCAATCTGGGGGTCAAAGAGGCCGAGCGTGGTCGGCATGGTCAGCGTTAAAGCTGCGATATCTTCATTCATCAGCCTGGTCAGGCTCACCAGGTCAAGGTTGCCATCGCCGTTCGATGGTATGGTATTCACCTCAAAGCCGCACATGGTGGCAGTGGCCGGATTGGTGCCGTGTGCTGAGTCCGGCACCAGTATTTTACGTCGGCGATTTTCACCGCGTGAGCGGTGATAGGCCTTGACCATCAGCAGGCCGGCCAGTTCACCCTGGGCGCCCGCCATCGGAGCCAGGCTGGCGGCATTCATGCCGGTAATTTCGGCAAGCAATTCCTGCAGCTCGTACATAAGCTGCAAGGCTCCCGGAACCGTGTCAACCGGCTGGCAGGGATGAATCTCTTGAAATCCGGGAAATCGGGCGATATTCTCATGCCATTTCGGGTTGTACTTCATGGTGCAGCTACCGAGCGGATAAAATCCGGTATCCACACCGTAATTACGTCGGCTGAGGGAGGTGAAATACCTTACCAGTTCAGTTTCGCTAACCTCGGGGAGCGCCAGCTCCTGGCGCAGGAGTTCCCGGGGAGGTAGCTCAACCGCCGGCACGTCCAGTTCGGGAAGTCGGCACCCAATCTTGCCCGGTTGGCTGATATCCGGTAATAAATAGTGTTTACTCTTATTCATAGCGCTTCCAGAACGGTGACAAGGTGGTCTATCTCCTGTCTCGAATTCATCTCGGTGACGCAGAGCAACATGCCATTAGCCACCAGGTGGCTCACATCAAGACCGCCGATAATTTTTTCTTCAAGCAGGAGACGGATTATCTTTCCCGGTGGCGTTGGACAGCGGACAACAAATTCTTTAAAGAAAGACTGGTCGGAGGTAAGTGAATAGCGCTTAAGCTTGCTTATAGCTTTGGCGGCATAGTGGGCCTTATGATAGCAGAGTTCGGCCACCCGGCGGAGTCCACTTCTGCCCATTGCCGCCAGATACACCGTGGCGGCGAGTGCCACCAGGGCTTCGTTGGTGCAGATATTGGAGGTCGCCCGCTCCCTTCGTATATGCTGTTCGCGGGTGGCCGCGGTGAGCACGTAGCCGGGTTGACCTTCAACATCAGTGGTGCGGCCAACAATCCTGCCGGGCATCTGGCGCAGGTGCTCTTTGCGGCAGGTGAAGATACCCAGGCCCGGCCCACCAAAGCTCACCGGGTTGCCCAGTGGCTGTCCCTCGGCGACGGCAATATCGGCGCCATAGCTCCCCGGCGGTTGAAAAAGGCCAAGTGAAATCGGGTCGAATATAGCGATGAAAAGTACACCAGCGCCGTGCGCAAGCCTGGCATAACGCGCTACCTCTTCGAAGTAACCGAGGAAATTGGGCTGTTGCACAATCAGGCAGGCATATTTGCCAGATAATTCCTCAAAATCCGGTTTCAGCTCATGTATGGTTATATCCTGACCGCTGCCATAAGTGCCCATGACTTCGCGATATACAGGGTTTACCGTCGATAGCACCGCCACCTCTTTTTTACCCGTAATACGGCAGGCCATCAGAGCCGCCTCGGCCGCCGCCGAGCTGCCATCGTACATGCCCGCGTTGCTGATTTCCATGCCGGTCAGCTGGCAGACCAGCGACTGATACTCGTATATCGCCTGAAGGATTCCCTGGCTGGCTTCAGCCTGGTAGGGAGTATAGGCAGTATAAAGCTCGCTGCGCCCGGTGATGTGGCCGATGACGCCGGGAACAAAGTGGTGGTAGTAACCCGCGCCGAGGAAACAGGCGTAGTCATCCAGGCTGGCGTTTTGGCGTGAGAGCCGGTATAGCTCTTCCCTGAGTTCCAGTTCGGTGAGAGGCGGCGGCAGGTCGAATGTGACATCGCGAAACTGCGCTGGAACATCCTGAAAAAGCTCGTCAATGGAACCGGCGCCAATATCACGCAGCATGGCGGCGCGGTCCTGGTCAGTGTTTGGGATATATGGTGAAGGCATTGAGTCGCAAAACCTCCCGTCTATTCTGACGTTTCCGGCGATAGCCCGGCGACAAATTTCCCGTATTGGTCGCTGCTCATCAACGCTTCTAGCTCGGCAAGCTGGTTCAATTCGATTCTCAACAGCCATCCGGCACCGTAGGGGTCCTCATTCACGAGCGCAGGGTTATCCCGCACTGTCTGGTTCCTCTCCAGCACTTTCCCGCTGGCTGGCGAGAAAAGGTCGGACACCGCCTTTACCGTTTCAATTTCTCCCATCTTCTTGAACTGCGTTACCTGAGAACCGGGCTCGGGCAAATCGAGAAATACAACATCGCCAAGCTGGGACAGGGCATATTCGGTGATGCCTATTCTAGCCCTGCCCTGAGGCTCGGGGCAGAGCCACTCGTGCTCCTGGGAATACCGGTATTCTTTTGGATTCATTCCCTTTACCTCACAAACAAAAAGGGGCCGATCTATATTTTTTAGACCAGCCCCTCTGTCCTTTTACCTGAGAGATCACCCGTTTATAACGGGTTGCCCCTTCGGTGTCCTTCAGTTGAAGGACTCTCCAGAGGTGTTATTTCCGGCAGTCCTTTTGCCTGAGAGTTTCATCCTTCCACTGGAAGGACTTTCCCCTTCGGCGCCCTTGCGGGTCTCTCCTGCCTTTCTGTGATGCAGATTAGCATACCTCCAGGGCACTGTCAAGGTTTGCGCGGGTAAAAAGGTGGTAACGGGGTGTTTTTGACATAAAGATTTAGTTTGTGTAGCATTATGTTGGGGATAAAACACCGTTCCGTTTCAATCTCAGGAAAGAGGCAGCTTATGAAGATTCTTGTTACCGACTCGATAGCATTGCAGGGCATTGATATCCTGCGGCAGCACGCTGAAGTCGACGTAAAAAAGGGTATTGCGCCGGCGGGATTGCAGTCAATTATCGGAGATTATGATGCTCTGGTGGTGCGCAGCCAGACAAAAGTCACCTCCGATATTATCGAAGCGGCGGAAAAATTACAGGTCATTGGCCGGGCGGGGGTGGGAGTGGATAACATTGATGTGGACGCGGCCACCCGCCACGGTATCATCGTGGTCAATTCTCCGGAAGGCAACATTGTCTCCACTGCCGAGCATACAATAGCCATGCTGCTTTCTCTGGCACGACGCATTCCGCAGGCACACGGCCTTCTTCATGCCGGCATATGGAGTAAAGAGTTAAAGGGGGTCGAAATCCGTAACAAGGTGCTGGGTATCATCGGCTTAGGACGCGTGGGAACTGAGGTCGCGGAAATGGCCAGAGGATTGCGTATGGAGATTATCGCCTATGACCCGATGATCTCAGAGAGCAGGGCGGAAAAGCTGGGCGTACAGCTCGTGGAACTGGAAACGCTGCTGAAAACGGCCGATTTCATCACCATGCATGTACCGCTCAACGCCAGCACCAGGGGTTTAATCGGCCGCAGCCAGCTCAAGCTGGTCAAACCTACCGCCATGCTCATCAACTGCGCGCGGGGCGGTATCCTGGACGAGAAGGCACTCTATGATGCGCTTAATCAGGGCAAACTGGCCGGGGCCGCGCTCGATGTCTACAGCAAGGAGCCAGCACAGGACAATATATTGCTCCAGAATGACAAGGTAATCACCACTCCTCATCTGGCGGCCGCAACGTTTGAGGCAGAGGCCAGCGCCAGCATTGATATCGCTGAACAGGTGGTGGCGGTTCTTCAGGGGCAACCTCCGAAGACCCCTGTCAATGCGCCCATGATTCCAGCAGAAGCCATGTCAGTACTCGGGCCATATATACAGGTTGGAACGACCATCGGGAGAATTGCCGTGCAATTACTGGAGGGGCATCCAAACTCGCTGACCATTCGCTACCAGGGCGATATTGCCAGAGAGGATACCAGCCCGGTAAAGGTGGCCGTACTTGCCGGTCTGCTGGATGGCCTGACGGAAGAACGGGTGAATATGGTCAATGCCGATATCATCGCTGAGAACCGCGGATTAAGCGTTATCGAGCAGAAAGAAGCTACCTGTGAAAACTACGCCAATATGCTGACGATGGAGGTTAACACCAAAGCAGGCAAGACGCTTGTTGCCGGGTCATCGCTGCGCGGACGGACTCACCTGACACGGGTGGGCGATTACTGGCTGGAGATAGAGCCAACGGGTAGCTATATGGTTTTCACCGAGCATAAGGACCGACCCGGCATGATCGGAATAGTGGGCACTATTATTGGCGATGCCGATATCAATATCAGCCAGATGCAGGTTAGTCGAGGGGTGCATCGTGGTGGTGGTGCGATGATGGTGTTCTGCCTCGATGACCCGATGACTGAGGAGTGCTATCAACAGATGCGCGCCATACCGGATATATACAAAGTACTCATCGTCAGG
>SOKS01000071.1 GCA_004375725.1 Dehalococcoidia bacterium
TTGGTCTGATGGTGAGTGGTGCGGTACTGATTATCGTTTCTTTCGTTTACCCGCGGCTGCGGCCGGCGGAGGAGAAGATATAGATACCCACCCCTCCTAGAATCACCGCTCCCACTGCTGTCGCTATGGTGATGAAGAGCGTGGCGTCGTACCAGAAGCCGCGCGGGAAGAGCATTATTAAATAGTCCTGGCTCGGGTCAAGCTGCCAGAGCTCGTTGGTGAAGCTCAGCCGGTGAAACTGGAGAAAAAACTGGTCGAAGTTGAGCATTGCGCTCAGCCCCAGTACGACTATCAGGCCGATGGTGAGGCCACTGCCCCAGAGAAGCCCCCGCGCCAGCTGATGCCACTCCTTCAGCCAGATAAGGAAGCCGACGTAAATAAGTGCGTAAATCAGCGTGCCGAGAAGTAGCCAGTAGTCCAGCCGAAATAATCCTCTCACGTCCTTCAGGTGGATGGCCTCCCGCTGGTTGAAAAGGGTGAACGTCTGATTGTCCTTGACTACGGTCAGGTTGATGTATTCATCGCTGGAATTAAAGTAATAGACCAGTCCTCTGGCGGCTCTATCCAGCTCGAGTTCAGACAGGCCCGTTGTCCGGCTCACATCATA
The DNA here is from genome assembly GCA_004375725.1 of Dehalococcoidia bacterium. Lineage (GTDB taxonomy): Bacteria > Chloroflexota > Dehalococcoidia > Dehalococcoidales > RBG-16-60-22 > E44-bin89. Next base: position 608 of record SOKS01000071.1, read on the forward strand.
TTTATCAAAGCCATAACGATAAAGGGCGAGGCTGTTGGCAGCTCCGCCAATGCTTGCCGAAAGTAAAATCAGGGGCAGGCAGAGGATAAAGAGCCAGTTCGTGACCTTATGGAAAACTCTCATTTTTCACTTCACCAGATACCAAGATTTTACACTTTTAAGGCTAAAAATGATACTGCACCCGCGGGCCCCTGTGTTATAATGAGGTATATTTTTCGCTGAAGGAGCCATGTTTACTCATCTTCATGTCCATACCGAATACAGTCTGCTCGACGGCATGTGCCGCATTCCGCAGCTGGTTTCACGGGCCAAAGAGCTCGGTATGGACAGTCTGGCGATAACCGACCACGGCGCCATGTATGGCGTCATTGAGTTCTACCGTTCCGCCAGGGAGGCGGGTATCAAGCCCATCATCGGCTGTGAGGTTTACCTTGCGCCAAGAAGTCGCTCTGGCCGCGATGTAGCTGACAGAAACCATTATCATCTCATTCTCCTCGCTAAAAATCACACCGGCTACCAGAACCTTATCCAGCTCGTAACCAAGGCGCATCTTGAGGGCTTTTACTACCGGCCACGGGTGGATAAAGAACTTCTGGAGCAGCACCACGATGGGTTGATTGCTCTTTCCAGCTGTCTGGCGGGCGAGATTCCCAGACTGATTCTGGACGGACGACTTCAGGATGCCAAACAGGCGGCACAGTGGTACCGGCAGGTATTTGGCGATTTCTATCTGGAGGTACAGCGGCAGCCCATCTCCGAGCTTGAGCAGGTGAACCAGGCCCTCATCCCCATGAGCGATGAGCTTGGCATCCCGCTCGTCGCCACCAATGACATCCATTACATCAGGCGGGAGGATGCTCCGGCTCATGACCTGCTCCTGTGTATCGGCACCAACTCCTCCATTCACGATGAGAAACGGATGAAAATGGCTTCGGATACCCTGTACCTCAGGAGCCCGGAGGAAATGGCCGAGCTTTTTCGGGATATCCCGCAGGCCCTGGATAATGCGGAGCGGATTGCCGAAATGTGCGACCTCACTCTGGAGTTTGGGCGACTGCATCTGCCTGAGATTGAACTGCCGCCGGGGAAAACGGCCGACGAGTTTCTCGCTGCCCTGTGCTATGAAAATTTACCCCGCTACTATCCCCAACCCACTGAAGAGATAAAACAGCGGCTCGGCTATGAGCTAGAGGTTATCGAAAAGACCCAGTTTGCCAACTACTTCCTCGTGGTCTGGGATATCATTTCCTTCACCAGAGAACGCGATATTCTGTTCGGGGTGAGAGGTAGTGCTGCCGCCAGCATCGTTCTTCACTGCCTCGGTATCACTGAGGTTGATCCAATTGAGCACGAGCTGGTCTTCGAGCGATTCCTGAATTTAGAGCGCAAGGAGATGCCGGACATCGACCTTGATTTTCAGGATGACCGGCGTGACGAGGTTATCGCCTACGTTTCTCAGAAGTACGGGCAGGACCACGTGGCGCAGATTATCACCTTCGGCACGCTGGGCGCCAAGGCGGCCATCCGGGACGTGGGTCGGGCACTGGGCATGCCTTACAGCGATGTTGATCGTGTGGCCCGGCTTGTGCCGTACTCACCGACCATGACGCTGACCAGGGCCCTGAATGAGAACAACGAGTTCAGGAGAATACACCAGGATGACCAGATAATCCGCAATCTGGTCGACTCCGCGCGGGAGGTGGAAGGGATAGCCCGCCATGCCAGCACCCACGCCGCTGGGGTGGTCATTTCCCGGGAGCCTCTCACCAGATATGTCCCGCTGCAATGGGGCAGCAAGGGCACTGGCCAGGAATCGGTAATGACGCAGTTCTCCATGGGAGATATCGCCGAGATCGGTCTCCTCAAGATGGACATCCTCGGCCTGGCCAACCTCACCATACTGGGTAAGGCAAAGGAAATCATCGCCGAGAACCACGGCGTCGAAATTGACCTGCACAATATCCCGATGGATGACGCCAGGACATTCGATCTGCTGTCTTCAGGAGAAACGACCGGGGTCTTCCAGCTGGAAGGGGCCGGCATGCGCCGCTATATCAAGGAGCTGAAACCGACCGCTTTCAGTGACATCGCTGCCATGGTGGCGCTCTACCGTCCCGGGCCGATGGAGCACATCCCTACCTTCATCAAAGCCAAGCACGGCCTTGAGCCTATCCGCTATCCCCACCCTGCCCTGGAGAAAATCCTGGAGGAAACATACGGCGTCATCGTCTATCAGGACCAGGTGCTGTTCATCGTGAGGGAATTTGCCGGCTACAGCCTGGGGCAGGCGGACATTTTCCGCAAGGCGATGGGCAAGAAAATCGCCGAGGTGATGAAGAAAGAGAGGCGCCGCTTTATTGAAGGCGCCAGGAAAAAAGGGTTCTCGACTGATATCGCCACCCAGGTCTTCAATTTAATCGAACCATTCGCCGGCTATGCCTTCAACAAAGCCCATAGCGTGAGCTATGCCCTTATCGCCTACCAGACAGCGTATCTAAAGGCGAATTACCCGGCGGAGTACATAACTGCGTTCCTTATCATTCACGCCGACCAGCCGGAGAAAGTAGCCAGTGCGGTTACCGAGTGCCGTCGTTTGGGTATAAGCATACTGCCGCCGGATATCAATCGCAGTCAGGTTAACTTCTCTATTGAGAAGGATGGCGCGGCACCCGCCATTCGCTTTGGATTGTCAGCCATAAAGAATGTGGGGCCGGGTGCTGTCGAGCCAATGGTGGCGGAAAGAAGTAAAAACGGAGAGTTCCAGTCCATTGAGGACCTGTGCCGTCGCTGCGACCTGCGCGGCATCAATCGACGGGTCGTTGAGAGCCTGATTAAAGCCGGTGCCTTCGATTCTCTGGGCAGTCGGGCGGCACTGCTGAGCAATGTTAATCGCATTATCGCTCTGGCCCAACGGGAGCAGCGACTGCGTGAGTCAGGACAGTCGACCATGTTTGACCTGTGGGGAGAAAAAACATCAGTACCAATGTCGAGCCTTGACCTTGGCACAACGGACGACGTCCCCATGAAAGAAAAGCTGGCCTGGGAGAAGGAATTGACCGGAGTATACCTTTCTGAGCATCCCTTCAGCGCCGTAGCCAGCGAATTGAGCGCCGAGACAACAATGGTGGGGCAGATTGATGTCGAACTGGTCGGGAAGACGGTGGACATTGTGGGCATGGTGGGGTCCGTACGTCAGCTTTTCACCAGAGAAGGGAAACCATTTGCCAGCGTGGCACTCGAGGACCTCAGCGGACAGGTTGAAATCATGGTCTGGCCAAAGGTTTTTGCGGAGACAACTGAGCTGTGGCAGGAAGGGAACATCCTTGAAGTGAACGGCAAGGTGAGGATGAGGGAGGACAGGGTGCAGTTGAGCTGTGAGGAGGTACGCAGTTATCAGCCTTCGGAAGAGAAGGAAGAGAAGGTAGAGGTAGCGGCGGTGGTGGAAGAGGAAGTTGCCCCACCACCCGCCGAAGTGGAACAGGCTGTTCCAGAGACGAAAC
>SOKS01000080.1 GCA_004375725.1 Dehalococcoidia bacterium
TATTAAGCGCAAAATATTACCCAGATTAAGCGGGAAATATTACCTGTATTGGACAAAAAATACACTTGCGTAAGTATAAATTATACTCGAGTTATTTGTCAACATTCGATTTATTATTTTGGTGATTTCCGGGCAGTTTTTCTGGATTTGGGTGGTGCCTCTTCCTCATCCTCTTCAATGTCTTCACCGCGCTGCCCTTTCCTGAAGTTACGTATACCTTTTCCTATAGCTCCGCCAACCTGTGGCAATCGGCCCACACCGAAAACGATGAGGATGATTATCACGACTAAGGCGATTTCCCATGGTCCTATGCGAAATGGCATGGTATCTCCTTCCTGGCTCTATTTTGTCTTTCCCCGATATTTCCCCTTCTGTTCAATACCATGTGAGTGATTATTTAAATACCTGGCCGGTGATTCTCTCGTATGCCTGGATGTACTGGCGGGATGTTGCTTCAACAACATTGGATGGCAGTGGTGGGGCGGGGGGCTCCTTGTTCCACCCTGTTTCCACCAGCCAGTCGCGAAGCGGCTGTTTATCATAGCTGGGCTGCGCCTGGCCAACCTGGTACAGTTTGGAGTCCCAGATACGCGATGAGTCTGGTGTCAGAAGCTCGTCAATCAGGATGAGCCGGTCTCCTTCAAGCCCGAATTCCATCTTCGTATCAGCGATGATTATACCCCGTTTTGCGGCGTATTCCTGTGCGTAATTATAAATGGTAATGCTTTTCTCTTTCATTTCTCCGGCCTTTTTTCCGCCAACTAACTTTTCGACTTCATCCATGGTGATGGGTAAATCATGACCGGTGTCCGCTTTTGTGGTTGGCGTGAACAGTGGTTCAGGCAGCTTCTGGCTCTCTTTGAGACTCTTTGGCATCTGGAAACCGGCCACTTTGCCGCCTTCCTGGTATTCCGCCCAGCCGGAACCAGCGAGGTAGCCACGCACGACGCATTCAACCGGGATGCGCTTTACTTTCTTCACCACCATGGAGCGCCCGACCAGGTAGGCAGGGTAGGGGAAGCGATTTTCAGCGGGCAGGTAAGTGTCCAGGCTGCGTACATCTTCAACCGTCTCCACCAGATGGTTGGGCATGATTTCTGCGGTCTGCCTGAACCAGAAAACAGACAGCTGGTTCAGGACGGAACCTTTGCCTGGAATGGCACTGGGCAATACGAAATCAAAGGCAGAGATGCGGTCGGTGGCGATGATAAGGAGGTGATTTCCTAAATCATACGTATCACGCACTTTACCTCTGATGAATAGCGGTAGCGGCAGGTCTGTCTCCTTGAGCACTGTTAAAGTGTCTCCCATAGTCTAAGCTCCTGTATGTTTCCTATTTAATCGGTTAAGCCCTCCAGGGATTTCTTGATGATTCGGCTCAGCACGGCTTTGCTTACCGGGTCTTTGGTCAAAGTATCAGCGAAATCGAGTCGGTCAAAGTAGAGGCGCAGGCTTTTGATTTTATCGTTCTCAAAAATGAGGACCTCCGCCTGTTTTGACTTTACCTCCGAGCCGCTGCGCAGCCGCGCCCGGATGATAAATTCCTCAAATAGGGTATTTCCTTCTGCCATAATTTTTACGGGCTGAAACTTGATCTGCCAGATGTTCTTGAACAGCCAGCTAAACCACTTCTTGACACCCGCTTTTCCAACGAGGCTGTGGCGCAGCAATTCGATTTCACAATCGTCGGCAAAGCAGGCTATGACCGCGTCCGGGTCTTTATTTTCTATCGCGTTGTCCAGTGCCATCGCCACTCGGCGAATCTCGTCAGTCGATTTTTCCGTCGCCACAGTACCTCAGCCTCTGTAGAGTCATAATTACAGGGACCTCGGCGCCAGATTGGTCGATTCTGATATGGCGTTTTTCCACTGCGCCTTGGTCAACCCCAATCGCTCAAAGATATCGTCAACGTACCTCAGGTAGTACTGGTAGTCAAACAAAGGTTCCAGTTCCGGCTGGGGCAGGATTTCGGCGACCTCCGGGTCAGCTTTCAGCAGATTGAAGAAATCTTTGTTTCCTTCCCATGACTTCATCGCATTGCGCTGCACCATCTCATACGCTTTCTGTCGGGAAAGGCCCTTATCAATGAGCGCCAGCATCACCCGCTGTGAAAAGATAAGGCCTCTGGTAAGTTCCATATTCTTTTTCATGCGCTGCGGGAAAACCTGCAGCCCCTTGATTATTGAGGTAAAGAGGGAAAGGCAGTAATCAACGAGCAGGCAGGAATCGGGCAGTATAACGCGTTCTGTGGAGGAATGACTGATATCACGCTCGTGCCAGAGAGCGATATTTTCCATGGCAGTAACGGCGTAACCTCTTACCAGCCGGGCCAGGCCGGTGATTCGCTCACAGAGTTCAGGGTTGCGCTTGTGGGGCATGGCCGAGGAGCCTGTCTGGCCGCTGCTGAAAGGTTCGCCCGCTTCGCCGACTTCTGTTTTCTGGAGCCCTCTGATCTCGATAGCGAATTTTTCCAGCGAGCTGGCGATGAGCGCCAGCGTGGTCATAAACTGGGCATGGCGGTCGCGCTGCAATATCTGGTTTGATACCGGTGCGGGCGGGAGACCCAGTTTCTGGCAGGCCCGTTGTTCTACTTCTGGTGGGACGGTGGCGTAGGTGCCAACGGCACCCGATATCTTGCCCACGGCGATGACCTTTTTGGCTTCGCCAAGACGCTGCAGGTTACGCCTCATCTCTTCAATCCATATCGCCAGCTTCAAGCCGAAGGTAATTGGCTCGGCGTGAATGCCATGGGTGCGCCCTATCATCGGGGTGTATTTGTGCTCCATGGCTTTCTGTGCCAGCACGGTGATGAGCTCTTTAACGTCTTCAGCGAGCAGTTCGGTAGCCTCCACCAGTTGCAGGCTGAGCGCCGTGTCCATGACGTCGGATGAGGTCAGTCCGAGATGGATAAAGCGCGATTCCTCGCCCAGGCTTTCCGCCACCGAACCGAGGAACGCGGTCATGTCGTGGTGGGTTTCCTTGAGGATATCCTCCATGCGCCTGAAATTGCACTTGGCCAGCTTGATTTTCGAAATGGCTTCGCGGGGCACGGCACCTATCTCCGCCCAGGCATCGCAGACGGCAATCTCCACTTCCAGCCACTTGTTGAACTTGTTTTCATCCGACCATACCCGTTCCATCCGGGGGCAGGAATAGCGTTCAATCATTTGCTTTCTCCTTGCAGGTCACGCCGGTATCTGGCGTAGGCCTGGCTGATGCTTTCATGTTTGATACCCAGAATTTCGGCCGCCAGATAGGCAGCATTCTTGGCTCCAGCGGTGCCAATGGCCACGCAGGCTACCGGAATCCCCGCCGGCATCTGGACAATTGAGTAGAGAGCATCAACGCCTTTCAGTTCACCGGAGGCAAGCGGTACCCCGATAACCGGCAGGATGGACCAGCTGGCCAGAACACCGGGCAGGTGGGCTGCGCCTCCGGCGGCAGCAATGATAACTTCAATGCCGCGCTCATGGGCTGTCATTCCGTATTGCCGGGCTTTTTCCGGGGTGCGGTGTGCCGAGATGACATTGACCTCATAGTCAATGCCAAGCTGCTCCAGTATCTCCAGAGCTGGCTTGAGAGCTTCCGTATCCGATTTGGAACCCATAACCACACCAACCAGCGGCATATTACACTCCCTTACTTTTTATTTGCGCAATATCACTGCGGTACTGGCATCCTTCAAAGTGTATCCGTACGATATTATTATATACTTTCTCTCTTGCTTCAGTGAGGTCTTTTCCGGTAGCCACTACAGTCAGGACTCTGCCGCCACTGGTCACTACTTCACCTGGCGTTGGCCCTTCTTTAGTACCGGCATGGAAGACCATGATATCTCTATCGACCTCATTCAGGCCGGAAATCGGGAAACCGGTCTGATATTTCCCCGGGTATCCGGCGGAGGCCATTACCACGCCGACGCAGGCCTTTTCACTCCACTGTACCTGTGCCTGGGCAAGTTTATTGTCCACCACAGCCTTGATAATATCTAACAGGTCGCCGTTCAGCCTGGGCAGCACCACCTGCGTTTCCGGGTCACCGAATCGGGCATTAAATTCTAACACTTTTGGCCCGTTATTGGTAATCATCAGACCACCGTAAAGCAC
>SOKS01000171.1 GCA_004375725.1 Dehalococcoidia bacterium
GCTGTAAATTTGAAGCGCCTGCTTGATGGTGATTAAATTGCCCAGCGACTTGCTCATCTTTTCCCCGCCCAACTGCACCATGCCGTTGTGCAGCCAGTGCCTGACGAACGGTTTGACGCCGGTGAAGCTCTCCGACTGGGCGATTTCGTTCTCGTGGTGAGGAAATACCAGGTCCTGCCCGCCGCCGTGGATGTCCAGGGTATTCCCGAGGTATTTCAGGGACATGGCGCTGCACTCGATGTGCCACCCCGGCCGCCCCTTGCCCCACGGGCTGTCCCACGACGGCTCGCCGGGCTTGGACGCCTTCCAGAGAACGAAGTCCAGCGGGTCTTCTTTCTCCTCCCCCGACTCAATGCGGCTCCCCGCCCTCATCGAGTCCAGGTTGCGGTGGGAAAGCTTGCCGTAGTCGGGGACATTTCTCACCCGGAAATAAACGCTGCCCTGCGATTCGTACCCATATCCCCGGTCAATTAAACCCCGCACGATTTCAATAATATCCGGTATCACTTCGGTGGCACGCGGATTCACATCGGGTGGTTCTATGTTAAGTGAATTCATGTCCTCTTTGAAGCTATTGATGAATATCTCAGCCAGCTCCTTGATTGAAATGTGGCGCTTGTTGGCGCGGTCGATAATCTTATCGTCGATATCGGTCACGTTCTGCACGTATTTCACCCTGTAGCCGCGGTACCTGAGGTAACGCCGTATGACGTCAAAGATGATATAGCTCATGGCATGTCCCAGATGAGCGTCGTCGTAGGGGGTTACGCCACAGACATACATTTTTACCTCATCGCCCTGTGGCAAAAACTCCTCTTTCTTCCTGGCCAGCGTATTGAAGACCTTCAAACTTTCTCCTTAACCGTAGCTAAAGCCAATGCGGCGATTCCCTCGCCTCTGCCCGTAAAGCCGAGTCCGTCCGAGGTTGAAGCCTTGACGCTGACCTGCTCAATCCCAAGGCCGAGCGTCTGGCACAGCTTTTCACGCATCTGATTGATGTACTCACTGAGCCTGGGTCGCTCGGCAATGATGGTAGCATCGACATTGCTAACCTGCCAGCCATTTTCGTCGAGCAAGTCCCTCACCTTTTCCAGCAACTTCAGGCTGGAGATACCTTTATACTGCGGGTCTCCGGGCGGGAAATGGCGGCCGATATCTCCCAGCGCCGCTGCCCCGAGCAGCGCATCCATGATGGCGTGCGTCAGGACATCGGCATCGCTCCAGCCGCTGAGGCCCCGTTCAAAAGGTACCTCAACGCCACCGAGCACCAGCCTGCGTCCCGCAGCGAACGCGTGCACGTCATAGCCAGTACCGACTCGCCAGTTACCTTTCATGTTGCTGCCAGAGAATTTCCGCCAGCGCCAGGTCGGCGGGTGTGGTTATCTTGATATTGTCATAGGCGCCCATATATAGCTTCACTTTATACCCCAGCCGCTCCACCAGTGATGAGCTATCGGTTACGTCTTCACCGGCGTTTTGATAGGCTTCTCTAATGATTCCGATGGCGAATATTTGTGGAGTCTGTACCGCCCATAGATTTCGACGTGGTGGCGTCTCACCCACGGTTCCGTCTTCGCCCGAGACCTTAATGGTGTCCGTTACCGGTACGGCGGCGATGGCGGCGCCGGTCTCCCTGGCCGCTTCCAGGCCTCGCTCAATCAGGTCCACGGTAACCAGGGGGCGAGCCCCGTCGTGAATGACTGCCCAGTCGCAGTCGGCAAGGCGTTTCAGGCCCTCGGCAACCGAGTCCTGGCGTCGCCTGCCCCCGAGACAGACATCGCTGACCTTGGACCAGTCAGGCCCAGCGACCAGACTCCGGCACTGTGTCTCCTTTTCCCCGCTCACCACCACCACAATCCGGTCAATAAGAGAGCACTGCTGGAAGGGGCGGGTGGCACGAAGTAATAGCGGCTGCCCTCCGAGCAGGGCGAACATTTTATCCACATCGCCCATGCGCTCGCTTTGCCCGGCGGCAACGATGACAGCGCCAACTTTTTCACTGGTATCCGGCATAGTCAATTTGAGTTTAACATATTGGAGTTTGATTTCAAATAGTGCTAAAATATCCCCTGTGGGAGCATGAGATGACGGTTGATAAATACGCTACCAGAAGGTATGACATACAGGGCGAGGAAGCCATCGATGTCGAGGTGCTGGAGGCAATTCCTTTCCAGTACCCGGAGTCAGGCACAGAAATCGCCTATGAGACCGACGAGTTCACCTTCGTCTGTCCCTGGACAGGGCTGCCGGATTTCGCCCGGCTGGTGATCCGGTATGTGCCGAACAGCCTGCTCGTGGAGCTGAAATCGTTGAAATACTATCTTACCTCCTATCGCAACGTAGGCATCCTGCAGGAGCACGCGGTCAACCGCGTTTTAGAGAATCTGGTCCAGCTTCTAAAGCCCGTTTCCATGGTGGTTGAGGCCGAATACCGGGAGCGGGGTGGGCTGAAGACAAGGGCAACTGCTCGATATGATAGCGCTACAGTTAAGGAGGCCCCCGATGAAAGTTAGCAGGCTTGAGGATACACCGGCCAAGGAAGGGCACGGTGGCGCGGTAATACGCGAGGTGATCACGGATAAAGACGGCGCCCCTAACTTCGCCATGCGCGTTATTGAGGTCAAGCCGGGAGCCGCCACGCCGTCCCACAATCACCCCTGGGAGCATGAGGTATTCATACTCTCCGGCCGTGCCGTCGTGAAAGGGGAGAAGGGGGAGGCGGAAATCTCTAAAAACAATGTCGTCTATATCCCTCCCAACGAGCACCACTGTTTCGAGAGCATCGGTGATGAGCCACTCCGCTTTGTCTGAGTCATCCCCCACACCCGCTAAGTTTTAGCGGCTCAAGTCAGACCAGCCGCCGGGCTGCGGTTCAGTGACGTGTACTCTGAACCGAGCATTACGATATTTCAATTGTATTGAGTACGGAAGATGCTCAATTGCGCAAAAGAGTATTGACGTAATTGCGCAATTGCGTTATATTATTATAGATTATGCCGGTGCTCTGTATTGCCAACCAGAAAGGCGGCGTGGGCAAGACGACCACGGTAGCTGCGCTCGCTGAGGGCCTGAGCGAACAAGATAAGCGCGTTCTCCTGATTGACTGGGACCCGCAGGCATGCCTGACTATCAGTGTGGGACTCAATCCGGATACCGTAAAGCGTACCGGGTATAATGTTCTGGAAGCCGTTATCAGCGGTAAAAAAGGCCTGTCAATCAGAGCTGTGGTTTCCCCGACCGGCGACCCGAATATAGACATTGTCCCCTCCAGTATAGAGCTGGCACAGGCACAGCTTGACCTGGTGGAAGCGGCCAACCGGGAATCCTTATTAAATGAGATGCTCCAGCCGGTGCGCCAGTCATATGATTATATCCTGATCGATTGCCTGCCGAGCCTGGGTCTGCTCACCATCAATGCCTTGACCGCCGCCGACGAAGTTATTATCCCGCTCCAGGCCGACTTTCTGGCCATGAAGGGGCTGGTGCGCCTGTTGACGACGATTATCCGGGTCAAGGAAAAGCTCAATTCATCATTGAATATCGCCGGCATATTGTTTACCATGACCAGCTCACGCACACTGCACAGCAAAGAGGTTATGGAGGTTACCCGCCGGGCGTTTGGCGACCGCATAAGGATTTTCAGTGCCATTATCCCCACCAGTGTCCGCTTCAAGGAGGCGCCGGCGGTCGGAAAGTCAATACTGACCTATGCTCCCAGGTCGGATGGAGCCAGTGCCTACCGTTTACTAACAGAAGAGGTGATGAGAAATGAAAAGGGCTAGCATAACTGAAGAGCTCGCTTATGGAAACGCCTTGGACCGTCTTACCGGTGAAAATAAAAAGGCGGCGGCGCCGACAATACGTCAACCCGCCGCATCGGCCAGCGCCACGATGATAAAGCTATCCGTATTTCTCAATCGGGGAGAGGACAGCTATCTGGAAGGCCTGTCCTCAACGGCCAAGTTCAGCGGCGGGAAGAAGATAAGCAAGACCAGGCTAATCGAGGCCATGGTAAAGGCTTTCCGGCAGAGTAAACTGGACGTCCGCGGCGTCAAAACCGATGAGGAACTGTATAAAAGAGTAATTGCGCAA
>SOKS01000142.1 GCA_004375725.1 Dehalococcoidia bacterium
TGGCTAGCCTTTCAGCTTCCTGGGTCTTCCTGGCTTCCTCAGCTTCGCGTTTTGCTTTTTCTCTGGCCTCGCGTTCCGCTTCGGCTTTGGCTCTTTTTTCCGTTTCTTCGGCTTCCTTTACCGCCTTTTTCTGTTCCTCTTCAATTTTCCTGGCTTCCTCAGCTTCGCGTTTTGCCTTTTCTCTGGCCTCACGTTCTGCTTCTGCTTTGGCTCTTTTCTCTGCCTCTTCGGCCTTCTTTTTGGCTAATTTTTCAGCTTCCCGGGTCTTCCTGGCTTCCTCAGGTTCCTGCCTGGCTTTGTCTCTGGCTTCTCGTTCTTGCTCTTTCTTGGCAAGCTTTTCCGCTTCTTCGGCCTGTCTCCTCGTAAGTAATAGTGCCCGTCGCTGTCTGGCACGCCCGCCCTTTAATATCGGATGATGACAGTACTGACAGTAGTCAGCGCTGCCGGTTGTTTTCTGGCCACAGTTGGGACACTTTGCCATTTATGACCTCATAACTGTTAACTTGTAATCTATTTTATCCTATATTATACATTGAGGCAAAGGCAACACAGGTATCATATTTGATATGTCTGTTTGGACAACTAGCTGCGCCGGGGGCCCAAAGCCAGCACCATAATGGTAGCGATGAGCAGGATGATGGTGAGGAGTAGTGCGCCAATAAGATAGATTACCCAGTTGGGGGTGTGCTGGACCGGTGCTGGTGATGGGGGTATGGGTGGCGACGGTGGTGACGGAGCCGGAGGTACCGGCGGTGTTGCCGGCGATGGGGCGGGTACAGGAATCATCCCCATCGGTGGTGCGGTTGGTGGTACTAAAGATGGTGGCGGCAATGCGGTGGTGAATGAGCCAACCGCACTCCAGGCGCTTTTCGTATCGGAGCTAATGGCTCTGACCTTCCAGTAATAGGTTGTACCGGGGTTGAGGTCCAGGTTCCCCTGCCAGGCAGTAGCGGGTAGGGAAAAATCACCGGTTCGGTTAATAACTAGGTTAGAAAACTGAATATCGCTGGCTACGAGTAGTTCGTAGGTTACTGCTTCTGACACTGCGCTCCACTGGAACAGCGGCTTGGTAGGAACTCCCATTTCCCCGGATGCAGGACTCTCCAGCCTGATGTTCGTGGTATCCGTATCAAGGCAGGTAGTGAAAGACCATTTAGATGACCACGGGCTCAATACTGGCTCTTCTGACCGCACACGCCAGTAGTATGTCGTTGCTGGCTCAAGGGTCGGGAGCCTTACCGAGCTCGCTTTTGTGGCACCCTCAAAATCAGTGGGGACGGAGGAAAAATCGGTATCAAAATCAAGCTGCCATTCATATTTGGTCGCACCGCTTTCTGCCTCCCAGTCCAGACGGACGTCATTGATGGTGTGGTTGAGCAATGTGCCGATGCCATTATCGTTATCAGTAGGTGAAGTTAATGTCACGGGAAAGGTCAGGCTATCATGATAAGTTAATAACTTGGTATGAGCAGTATCGATTGCCCACAGCTGGTTGCCGAGACGCCACAGTTGGGACAATTTGGTGCCATCACTGAGACCTCGAGTAATCGTCTGGAAGGTAGGGCCAAATGAGTAAGTAGGATTAAGGGAGCGTTCCATACCACCATCAGCTTGTGTGTTGCTGGCATACAGCACGCCGCTGGACGTAGCGATTATCTGCTTGAGCGTCCCGCCACCGGGCAGCGTGCTATCGATACGCTCCCATTCTTCACTGGAGCCGACCTTAAAGCGGTAGGCTCCTTTATCGGCGGTGGTGCTGGCGGCGTAGACGATATGATTGTTACCATAGTCTGGGTCAAAGGCCACGGATACTGACCCGCTGAGCGGCGGCGATGTAGCGTCGGGTGGCAGCGGTTCAAATTTCCCTCCATCATTATGGGAAATATGGACCCAGCCATTGCTGTTGCCGGTGAGTAGCGTTCCATCCTGGTTAAATTCTGGTGATAGTACCAGGGAGTTTATGGTCTGGTTGCCCGCAATGGCTCCGCTCTGGTAAGTGTAACCACCGTTTGTGGTGCGATAGACATAGGCATCACTGCCGACGTAACTGCTGATGAATAATGTAGCATCATCAACCACGGCACAGGCGTAAATCGGCAGCGAGGCGCTGGAATCGGGGTCGGCAGTGAGGTATTTTGAGTAACGCTGCCCGTTGTTTGTCGATTTCCACAGTACCGGCTGCCCGTTACTGTTACCGGCCAGAAAGATGACCTGGCTGTCATTTCCGTACTGCGGTGAAAGCTCAAACAGGTCAATGGCATCAACATCAGCAAAACTGCTGGAGTATAATCGTTCCCATTTCTGCCCGTCGTCAGTACTTCGCCAAAAGCAGTGATTGGCGCCAAAGGTCAGCAGAAAAAGCGAGGTATCTTGACTATAGTCGGGTGAGGGTGCGAAATCGGTAATGCCGGTAATATAGTTATCAATCAGACCAACCTGATTCCAGATAATTCCTCCATCGTTGCTCAGCGAGAAGGCGCTGTCACTGCCACTGGTCGCCGCATATGCCCGATAACTACTAATGAAGTCGGTGTTCATGAGTACATAGGTCTTTGAGTCGCCGGTAGGCTCTTTCTTGCTTTTATCCCAGTCGCGCCCGCTATCGTGGCTGTAATAGGTCTGGGCGCTGCTGGCGGCTCCAGCCAGCAGGCATATGGCATTATCAGTACCAGATGCTGCCAAGCCGGTAATATCTATATTGCTCATATTGTTAGCCGAGCCTGCATTGAGGTCAGTAGCACCGGAACTATCCGGCGAGTCAGCGGTTACAATTTTGTAGACATCACCATCACCGGTGCCGGTATCAATGGCGAGGAATAAAGCAGTGTCTGGCGATGTGCCTTCATAGTCTGTGGGGAAGGCAATGGCGGCTGAGTTGCTAACGGCCACGGACGTGGGGGTTCCCGAGTTGTCCTTATCAAGCCTCGCGTCGCCAAAGATTGTCCCCCAACCGGCATCACCGCTTTTAAACCTGACAAAGGTATCAGTCTCATCGGTAACCACGGCCACCAGCTGCCGGTCAGTCGTGTATAGCGGCGAGAAAGCCAGGGCGTAAACGTCATAGCTGCCAATATTGCTGTCGACCCAGCTGGGAACTATCTGTTCCTCATCCAGGGTATAAACACCGCCGTATTCGGAGTTGTCCGTGTCTCTGGTGGCGACGGCGACGATGTGGCTGCTGAGATGGGTGACAGCAATATCAGTAATTTCTATGTTATTGGTCCCCGCCCCGCCCGGATTCGCGGCAAACTGGACAAATTTTTCCCCACCATCGGTGGAGCGGTAGACGCTGGCGGCAGTGGCGTAATAAATGGCGTTTTCGTCATGCGGTGAGATGGCGATAGCCACTATGCTGTCCTGGACGTCACCGATGTATGACCAGCCGTAGCCACCGTCCGTGGACTGATAAAGGGTATAGGTGGGCCCGGGTACGTAGGCATAGAGAGTGCCGTTGGTGGACATCGTCAGGTGCCGAACGTCAGAGCCACTGGCCAGCAACCAGCTACCGGCATTTCCTTCCGCCGGTATGTTTACCCGGCTCCATTTGACTTCATCGGCGGAGACGGCAGCACTTTGTATCAAGCTGAATACCGATACGGATAAAAGCAGGGCCAGTGATAGCAGCCGTTTAGACTTTGCCATGTGGCGAATTTTACCCTGTGAAGAAAGCAAAGTCAATAACTCTGGCCAAAAAGAGAGCCCCCCATTACGGGGGGCTCTCGGGGTTACGGAATGTTACCGTGCCTTACACCGGTCGTCTGGTTCGCATGATGAGGACGATGAGTGCGATCACCAGTACGGCACCAATGATGATGATGACCATGAGTGCCCATTGTGGTACCGGTGGTGTCGGTGCCGGCGCTGACGGGATTACGATTTCCGGTGGGGCGGGTGGCGGAGCCGGAAGCACTATTTCCGGAGGCGTGATCGTAATCGCGGGTGCCGGTGGCACCTGGATTACCGGTGCCGGTGGCTGCTCGATGACTACCGGTGGTAGTATCTCGGGCAAAGACCCGGTGGTGAAGCTGCGAGTCTCAGACCAGGCGCTGCGGACT
>SOKS01000046.1 GCA_004375725.1 Dehalococcoidia bacterium
TTTACGCCGGCATTGAATTTGAACAGGGCACGCCGGAAGCGATGAAGCTGATCCAGCTTACCGCGGAGACAAAGAGAGGCACCGTCCGCGAAGACTCTGGCATCAGCCTGAAGGTCATTTCCGAAGCGGGAAGCCGGCGCATTGTCCGCTTTGCCTTTGAATATGCACGCGCTTACGGGAGGAAAAAGGTCACCGCCATCAGCAAGGCCAATATCCTGAAATTCTCTGACGGATTATTTCTCAGGGTTGCCCGGGAAGTAGCCCAAGAGCATCCAGGTATTGAATTTGAAGACCGACTGGTAGATAATATGACCATGCAGCTGGTGAAGAACCCGCGGCAGTTTGATGTCATCGTGGCGCCGAATCTGTACGGTGACATCCTGTCCGACCTTTGTGCCGGGCTGGTAGGCGGACTGGGGGTTGCTCCCGGTGCCAATGTCGGCGATGATATCGCCGTTTTTGAACCGACCCACGGCAGTGCCCCTAAATACGCCGGGCAGAACAAGGCGAACCCCATGGCCATGATGCTCTCCGGCGCTATGATGCTCAGGCGCCTCGGTGAGGAAAACGCTGCTGATAAACTGGAAAAAGCCATCGCTGATGTTATCGCCGAAGGCGAAAGCGTCACCTATGATATGCGACCTGATAGAGCCTCTGCTGTCGGCACTTCGCAGGTTGCCGATGCGGTAATCGAGAAACTGGCGACGGGCCAAAGGGGGTGGGGCTGATAGTCGCGAAAGTGAGGGAAATAAAGGCCAAAGACATTACCGACGCGGTTGCCCAGCTCTGCCAGAAAGCCAATTTTGAGCTTGACGAGGATGTCCTGGCAGCACTGAAGCATGCCCAGCAGAGCGAGAAATCCCCTCTGGGCAAAGAGATATTGCACCAGCTGGTTGAGAATGCCCGTGTTGCGGAGGCCAAAAACCTGCCGCTATGCCAGGACTGTGGCAGTGCGGTTATCTTCCTCGAGGTGGGACAGGACGCGCACGTGGTCGGCGGCGACCTTGATGTGGCGGTGGGGGAAGGTGTCAGCCAGGGTTACACACAGGGATACCTGCGCAAATCAATGGTCAGCCAGCCGTTTTCCGAGAGAAAAAACACCAAAGACAATACTCCCCCGATTGTTCATACCGAAATTGTGCCTGGAGACCATATCAGAATTATCTGTCTGCCCAAGGGAGCCGGTTCCGAAAATATGAGCCGTCTGGTGATGCTGCGTCCGGGCGAAGGCCGGGAAGGTATTATTGATTTTGTTGTCAGGGCCGTCGATGAGGCTGGGGCCAGTCCCTGCCCGCCGTTGATTATCGGCGTGGGCATTGGCGCTACCTCGGAAGGGGTTATGCTGCTGGCCAAGAAGGCACTATTGCGACCTATAGGCCAGCCGAACCCTGACCAGGAAATCGCGGCGCTGGAGAAAGAATTATTATCACGCATCAATGATTTGGGGATAGGGCCCCTGGGTGTGGGCGGCACCACAACGGCACTGGCAGTGCATGCCGAGGCCAGGCCGACACATATTGCCAGCCTCCCCGTAGCCATAAACTTTCAATGCCACTGTTCAAGACATAAGGAGGCCAGGCTGTAGATGGAAGCGGTGCATATAACCATGCCTCTTGACCGAAAAACGATTAAGGAGTTGACCACGGGTACACCTGTGCTCATTTCCGGAATAATCTACACGGCGCGTGATGCTGCCCACAAGAGACTCGTAGAGGCGCTTAAAAGGAAGGAAGAACTGCCCTTTGTCTTAAAAGGGCAAACCATCTATTACACCGGACCTTCACCAGCCCGGCCGGGTCGCACCATCGGCTCTGCGGGACCCACCACCAGTGGTCGCATGGACATCTATGCACCCCGTCTGATGTCCGCCGGCGTGAAGGCGATGATTGGGAAGGGAAACCGTTCCTCTGAAGTCAGAGAAGCGATGCAGAAACACAAGGCGGTTTACTTCATTGCCACCGGCGGGGCCGGGGCTCTGCTTGCCCAGTCGATTAAAAAGGCGGCGGTTATTGCCTATGAAGACCTGGGCCCGGAGGCAGTCAGGATGTTAACGGTGGATAATTTTCCGGCCATTGTAGCCAATGACATTTATGGAAACGACCTGTTCGAGCAGGGCAAAGCCAAATACCGGAAGGAGAAAAGTTAGCACATGGAATGTGTTTTTTGCCGGATTGTGGCCGGGGAACTGCCCAGCGATACGCTGTACCAGGATGAGCAAATTATGGCCTTTCGGGATATAAATCCCCTGGCGCCCACCCATGTGCTGATAATACCAAAGCGGCATATTAATTCTTTAGCCGATTTAAGCGATGACGAAACACAGATTATCGGACATATGGCCGAGGTGGCCAACCGGCTCGCCAGGCAGGAAGGTATTGCCAGGAAGGGCTACCGGCTCGTGGTTAGCAGTGGGGAGGACGGAGGGCAGGTGGTCCCCCACCTTCACATGCACCTTCTCGGCGGGAGAAGGCTGTCGGACCGGCTGTGCTAGTCAGCCTTTTGCTTTCCTTTAGAGTATTCCAGGTAGGTAAGTAACCCGGCGATGCTCTTGGCATCGCAAATGCGTCCGGAGGCTATCAGGTCGGGAATTTCCTCAACCGGCACCCGGACGACGTTGATGCTTTCAGTATCTTCGGCGATTAACTGGCTTGGAACGAGGTCAGTGGCCAGGTAAAGGTAAAGATACTCGCTGCAGTAGCCCGGTGCCGAGTAGAAACCGCCCAGCCTCTGCATTTTCCGGGGCATGTAGCCGATTTCCTCCCTCAGCTCGCGGTTAACCGCCTCTTCAGGGTCTTCACCGGTGTCAATACCGCCGGCCGGTATCTCCAGCAGTTCCTTCTCCACCGGTTTGCGGAACTGCTTCACCAGCAGCACATTGTTGTTCTTATCGATGACGACGACGGCAATGCAGTCGCTATGTTCCACGATTTCTCTAGTTGTCTGCCGTCCATTGCCCAGCCGAACGGAGTCCACTCTGAGTTTTACCACTCTTCCATCATAAATCAACTGGCTGGAAAGTGTTTCTTCCACTGGATTACAACCTCTTATTTAGAAATGGCGGATAAGAGCTACCTCACCGCAATCGGGGAATTTGGGACAGCGGTAGCATTCGATCCAGACCTTGCGCGGCAGCTCCATTTTATCTATCTGGTTGAGGCCGAACTTTTCAAAGAAGGCGGGCTGATAGGTCAGGCAAAAAACGGTGGGGATGCCAAGCGACGCTACTTCTTTCAGGCAGGCTTCAATGAGCATGGTGCCTACACCCTGCTTCTGGTATTCCTCGGCCACGGCGACGGACTTGATTTCCGCCAGGTCCGACCACATGATGTGCAGTGCGGCACAGGCGACCACTCGCTCGCCCTGGCGATAAACAAAATAGTCGCGGATGTTTTCGTATATATCACTCAATGAGCGGGGCAGCATTTCATCTTTGCCGGCGAAGTGGTTGATGAGCTGGTGGATTTGGGGTACATCCTGGATTTTGGCTTTTTCTACCGTGCTCAATTTAACGCTTTCCTTTCAGTTTTTGCTCCAGTGAGCGATAGAAGGTATCTTCGGGGTGGACCCGCAGGAATCGTGTCCGGTGTGGACTTTGTTTTACCGTAATCACCGCTTCATCAGGAAGAGGCATATTGATATACCCATCGATGCTGAGTGTTGCCGGCTGTGTTGCCGTGACCCCTAACTGAACCGATGTTTCTGCCGGCAATACGAGTGCATAGTCTGAGCTGAGATGGGGCATGATGGGTACCAGCAGAAAATCCTTTGAGTGCGGGTACAGAATGGGTCCTCCGGCGGCCAGGGAATAACCGGTGCTGCCCGTAGCCGTCGCTACAATCACTCCGTCAGCTTTATAGTCGGTGATGTGCTTCCCGTTAAGGCTGGCTGCCACGCGAACCAGACGGGCAATGGCACCTCTCGCCACCACCACGTCATTCAGGGCATGGTAGGTGCTTGTCTTTTGACCACCAGCGGAAAGCTCGGCCAGAAGCATGGCCCTTTCATCAATCCATCCCTCTCCAGAAAGCAGGGCGGGCAACTTGTCGGAAGCCTCATCAACGCTGAGTTCGGTCATGAACCCGAGCTTGCCGAGGTTTATGCCGATTATCGGAATCATTCGCGGGACTACCGCCTGTGCCGAGCGCAGAATGGTACCGTCGCCGCCAACGCTCAAAACCAGGTCCGTATCGTCAAGTTGTGACCGGGCAGCTTCACTCTCCCAGGCGGAGCAGAGCCAGGCAGTGATGCCGCGAGAAGCGAGGAAATCCTGCAACTGTTTCGCCTTGGACTTAGTAGCTTCAACTAAGGGGTGATAGAAAATACCAATATTTTTCACTGGAGTGCCCTGCTATGTCAGTAGAAACCGGTAACGACATGAAGAGGATAAGGGAAGTGTAGCAAGTATTACCTTTGGGTGTCAAGGAAGATGGAGAATACACGGGTATACGTGCTATAATATTTGCTTGATTTCAGGAGCAATAAATGACCGGGCAAAGACGAAGGGCAAGAGCCGTTGCCTTGCAGGCAATGTACGAAATCGATACCACGCGGCATGAGGCGGAAGAAGTACTGGGCCGACTCCTGGCTGAGGAGAACCTGTCCGGGGATAATACTGCCTTTGTTCGCCAGATGGTGAAACAGGTGGTGGAGCACCAGGCGGAGATAGATGGTAATATCCAGCGATTTGCTCCGACCTGGCCCGTAGAGCAGCTCTCGGCCATTGACCGTAACATTCTCCGACTTGCAATCTCTGAAATTTTGTTTGATAATAGAGTAATAATTAAGGTAGCCATCAATGAAGCCGTTGAACTGGCTAAAAAGTTCGGCAGTGAAAATTCATCAAAGTTTGTCAATGGCGTACTGGGTTCAATCAGTGCGCTTGCTGAAAGATGATATGTTTCCGGAAAGGGGGTAAAACGTGGCGACAATTTACGAAAGAATAAAACCCATGGTTGTGGAGCAACTTGGTGTCGAAGAAGAAAACGTAAAACCTGACGCGAGCTTTGTGGAAGACATGGGAGCCGATTCTCTGGACCTGGTAGAGCTGATAATGTCACTGGAAGAGGCATTCAGCACCCCGGCGAAGAAGATTGAGATACCGGATGAAGATGCGGAAAAGATAGTTACCATTCAGGATGCGGTTGATTACCTTAAAGACCTGGGAGTAGAAGACAGTTAGGCTCTAATTCACGGCGAAATATAATTAGCTCGACACGAAACCGTGTCGAGCTATTAGCATAATTTTTTCAGCAGTGTAACAGGCTGCCCTAGTTTCCTTTGCCAATATCCTTCACGGCGAAGTCCAAACCAAGTTCGCTCAGTTTTTCCCTGGTCGGGTTGCCGGTCTTCAAGTCCCAGCCCCGATAGGTGAAGTAATCGTCCTTCAATCGCTCCAGGGTTTCCTTGGGGATGTAGCTTCCCTGCATCGGTCCTTCTGGCACCGGCTCTTCCATGAACCGGATTGGAAGCTGGTCATCTTCGCGGGTGAATCCCTCCCTGGCGGAAAAGCAGCGGATAATGTTCCACTCCCGTTCCGCAATCTTCCTGGCCTGTTCGTAATTGAGTTCCCATCCCGTAACCGCATTCAGGACGTTTATCATGCTATCGCTGATTTTGAGCGGCCCCCAGATGGGCTCAGCCAGATGGCATACCAGCATGGAGTCGCCGAGGATGAGCCAGTGATTGACTTCCGCGGCCAGAGCCCCTTTCCCCTCGAGCGTCTTGCGGTCGACCAGTCCGCTCTTCTCGGCGGTGGGTCGGATGTCGTGGTGGCTGCCGCCTCTGGGCCCGGTGGCATAGCCGACGGCGGCGGCGGGGAAGGGGCGACAGGTGTGCCCCGGCCACTCCAGCCCTTTGTTCTGGATGGCAAATCGGTCGGTGCCCTTGCCGACAATCTTGGCGGCGTCCCTCGTACCTTTGGCCAGCAGTTCCCCCAGTCCCTCCCTTTTGCCGATTTTTTCAATCACCTGGAGCATGCCATCGGCGTTGCCGAACCGCAAATCAATTCCATCCGTGTCTTTTTTGGTGAAGATTCCTTTCTCATAGCATTCCATAGCCCAGCCAATGCTAACCCCGGTCGAGATGAGGTCGATGCCATAATGGTCGCAGAGTTCGTCTGCCTTGCAGAGTACCTCTAGGTTGTCTACCTCGCAGATGCTGCCGAAAGCGTAAATCGTTTCGTAGTCGGCACCGTTAATGACCGATTTGTACGGGCCCTTTGGCACCACGCTGTACTTGGTGCAGTTAATGGAACAGGCAAAGCAGGCGCGGTCGCCCTTGACCACCTGCTCCCTCATCACCTCGCCGGTAATATTTTTCATCCCTTTGAAAGTCTCCGTCTGCCAGTTTCGGGTGGGCAGGATACCGCCTTCGTTCATGGCGGCTACATTACGTGGTGTGCCGTACCCGGAAAGGCCCTGCACCGCCGGGGTGGTGGCAAAGAGCTCATTGATTCTGACAGCGGTGTTGTAGACTCTGAGCATATTGGGAACTGAAACGCTGCCGGTGCCTCTGACGGCGATTGCCTTGAGGTTTTTTGAGCCCATCACCGCCCCCATTCCGCCGCGACCGGCGGCCCGTATGTCGCAGAGGATCATGGCGTAAGGTGCTTTCTCCTCACCGGCCAGCCCGATGGTGGCGATGTGTATTTCCTCATCGCCAATCTCACTCCGCAGAATATCCTGTGTCGTGAACGGGTCTTTACCCCAGAGGTGGCTGGCATCTCTGATCTCAATCCTGTCATCGTCAATCCAGAGATATACGGGCTTGTCTGCCCGGCCTTCAATTATCAGGCCATCGTAACCGGCGAATTTGAGCTCCGGCCCCAGAAAACCGCCAAAGATGCTGTGGAAAAACGATCTGGTATACGGTGATTTGGCACAGAACGAGGAGCGTGAGGCAGCCGGAATCATCGTGCCATTGACCGGACCGGTCATCATAACCAGCTTGTTTTCCGGTCCCAGCGGGTCGATTTTGGGCGGGATTTCTTCGTAGAGGATTCTGGCTGTTAACCCGACGCCGCCAACGAAGTCCCTGGCCCAGTCCTTCCTGAGGTCTTCCTTGGAAATACCTCTGTTGCTGAGATTGACCCTTAATAGCTGTCCCATATATCCGCCGTAAGGAAAATTCTTTGCCATGATTAACCTCCTCCTATTGGAAAGATGATAGCGATTTCATCGCCATTTTTAATTTTGTGGTCTATATCCAATGTAGAGCTGATAATGGATTCGTTTAATTTGATGAGGAACGGGGCCATTTGACCGGAATTCGGGTCCCAGATTTTCTCTTTGAAAGGCTGGCCGTACCGGCGCACCAGTTCTTCAAAGAGCTCGCCAACCGTTTCTGGTTTTCTCACGTCTATTTCAACAACCTCCGAGCCCAGAACATCTCGAATCACGGAGAAACTTTTTACCTTCACCCTGGCCACTTCTGGTTACCTACTTGCTGACCGATTTAAGCCATTCTTCGGCGATTTTCCTGGCTTCTGAAACTTTAGGCCGTTCCGGCTTGGTTTCCATTTCCTGCCACTCAATTGCCTTGGGCAAACAGAACTGGACGCAGGCCGGATTGCCGAAACAGTAATCGCAGTTATCAAGGATTAGAGGCACCGGTATCTCCGGAACGCCGATCAGGCATACCTTGATTCTGGAATCTCTGGGGTTGAAAACGCCCGTTTTTACTGCGGAACAGGCCAGTTCACACAGCTTGCAGCCGGTGCATTTGTCCATATGTACTTGAATATGCTTTTCCAAGACCGGACCTCCTCGGTTTATTATGCTATGTGCTCTCCCAGGAGGGTCAGCAAGGCATCCTCCTTGGCCAGCTTGATGTGCTCGCGCATTGTTTTCTCACACAGTTCTGGGTCCTTCAGGCGCAAAGCCAGCAATATCTTCTGGTGGCCATCAAGCGTTCTCTGTGCGCCTTCAATGGATTGCAGGGTTACTTTACGGTGCCGCAGCACCTGTTTTCGCATATCAACAATCAGCCGGTAGAGGCGTATCGAGTCTGAGACAAGCTCGTGAAGATAGTCGTGAAAACGGGTGTTCCATTTGAAAACATCACCCATCCGGTTTGCTTCCAGTGCCGCCTGCGCCTTATCAATGAAAGTGCCCAGATGCTGGAGGCCCTCCCTGGTGATTTTTTCCGAGATGATTCTGAGTGCGTATCCTTCTAAAATGGCGCGGAGTTCGAAGAGTTCTTTCACTTCCTCTTTTGAATCTCCGGAGACGATAAAGCCTCTCGTCTTCAGAGGGCGAATCAGGCCTTCCGCTTCAAGCTTATAGAGTGCCTCTCTCACCGGGGTACGGCTTACGCCCAGCGTTTCCGCAAGGTGTTCCTCGGTTAATCTTTCCTTTGGGCTGAGACGACCGGAAAGAATCGCCGTCTTCAGGTGCTCGTAAGCTTTTTTCCGGACGGGGACGATCTGTTTTTCGACTCGACTATGCACGGCCATTTCACGAGGATTGTATACAATCAGGCCATAATTTGTCAATGGGTTTAATATAACT
This sequence comes from Dehalococcoidia bacterium, assembly GCA_004375725.1. Lineage (GTDB taxonomy): Bacteria > Chloroflexota > Dehalococcoidia > Dehalococcoidales > RBG-16-60-22 > E44-bin89. The sequence continues at coordinate 8,508 of SOKS01000046.1, forward strand.
ACTTTAGCAATATTGATTTATTGTATACATTATTAGCGGCTGGCAAATCAGGGAGGTACTTAAAAATATTTCAAAGGTCGAAATGGAAACAGGTTATTTCGTTCAGTGTTAACCCCACGCGTGTCGGCAATAATTTATCCCTTGACATCAGTGGCATAGTTTAGATAACATACTTTCAAAGAGGCCATGAGAAAAAAATTTCTCGCTCTTTATTTGACGTCTTTTGATACACCCGGCTTAAAGCTCGGTCTGAGCTGTCTTATTTCCCAAAACGATAAATGTAGGAGTAGGTATATTGGTTAAATTTTCACTCTTGCCCAGGGGAAAAATATTTTTTGAGTTATACCAGGAAAGTGCGGAAAACATGGTCAGGACCGCTGAGTTAATGAAGGAAATGGTGGATAGCTGGGAAAATATTGAGCAAAAGGTTGAGCAAATAGACGAATATGAGCATGTAGGCGACAATATCACGCACCGCATTATCGAGCTTCTACATCGTACTTTCGTTACCCCGTTTGACCAGGAGGATATGGCACTTTTAGCTCACTCTCTTGATGACATCGTGGACCTGATTCATGCGGCAGCGGTCGCGATACATATTTATAAAATAGAGGCGCCCAAAGAAGGCGTCAAAGAACTGGCCAGTATCATAGTGACCGCTTCAAAGGAAGTGGAAGTGGCCTTGAGACAGATACGCAGTCAGCCCAAACTGAAGCAGGTTTTGCCGCACTGCATAGAGATTAACCGACTTGAAAACGCGGCGGACAAAGTCTTTCGCGGCGCCATGGCGGAACTTTTTGAGAATTGCCGCGATACTAAAGACATAATTAAATGGCGCGAGATTCTGGAGCACATGGAGAGCGCGACCGACCGGTGTGAGGACGTGGCCAATGTCCTGGAAGGGGTAGCGCTCAAGCATGCCTGATGCCTCTTTTCCGCTTCTCATTCTCGTCATTGTTCTGGCCATTGGTTTCGGGGTTGTAAACGGTTTCAATGATGCCGCCAATGCTATTGCTCCGGCTATTGGCACCCGGGCTCTCTCGCCACGAAGAGCGCTAGTCATAGCCGTGATTGCCAATTTTGCCGGGGCCGCTACCGGCACTGCGGTGGCACACACGATTGGCAAGGGCATCATCATCCAGGAAGTAATCTCCTATCAAACGCTTATTGCGGCACTGCTTTCCATAATAGTCTGGGGGTGGTTTGCGACGTGGCTGGGCCTGCCCATCAGCATTCATCACGGGTTCATTGCCGGCCTGGCGGCGGCTGGTATGGCCGTGGCGGGCAGCGCCGCGGTGGTGTGGGATGTCATGCAGCGCGTGCTATCCGCCGTAGTTATCGCCCCCGCGCTGGGCTTCGCCGGCGGTTTTATCGTCATGCTTGGCCTTTTCTGGATTTTGCAAAAAAGCCGACGTGACCAAATGCGCCGTGTTTTCAGCCGAATGCAGTACCTCAGTACCTTCTTTATGGCCTACAGCCATGGCAAGAACGACGGCCAGATGCCCATTGGTGTTATTACCATGGCTCTGGTTATTCACTATGACGATGTTGGCATCTGGGACCGCCTGTCGTTATTGAATTCGGATATGTGGTGGGTGATTGTTATCTCCGCAATGGCGATAAGCTTTGGCATGGCTCTGGGTGGTCGGCGGGTCATCAAGACAGTTGGTATGAAGATGACGAAGCTGCGGCCCGTTCAGGGATTCACCGCTCATTTAGCCGCGGCGTCAGTCATTGAAACCGCATCACATCTGGGCATTCCGGTCAGCACTACCCATTGTGTCAGCGCTTCGGTAATGGGGGTGGGGTCCACGCGGCGTTTTTCCGCAGTGCGCTGGGGAGTCGCCGGCAATATCATAATTGCCTGGATACTCACTTTTCCCATTTGCGGTATACTGGGTTACGTCTTCACCCTGTTGCTCAAGATGCTATTCTAAGCCCACGGGGAAAAGTATTTTGGTACAGGTTGCGATTCAAAAGTAAAAAAGGGGGACGTTAGCGTCCCCTTCTCTCTATAATTTAAGAGCTGAATGGCTAGTTTTTTCTTATTTCTTCGATACTCACTTCACCACTACTGAAAATGTAGCCTTTATATAAGAGTAAGTCAGGATATTTATATAGGTCAATATATTCTTTTATGGATACATTTAAATCATAAGCTTTTACCCAGTCGTAAATAAATATGGAATAGGCATTAAACTTGCTGGTAATAATCCTGTGTCGAATATACCATAGACGCAGCAGATCCTTGGGAAGCAAATGATATTTCGTTTCCAACATGTCCAGCACATTTGCCGGCCACTGTTTATTGCCAGTTCTAGCTAAAAACCTGTTTAATTGTGCAGATATTTTAGTTAGCTCTGCTTTAAACTTATTAACCATTACTTCCCTCGAGCGATAGTTTATTATTTGTTATTTATGGCCTTTACAATAAGAAAGTCATTAGTCTTGGTTATACGTATATTATCTTATGTGGTTGTCATGTATTGTACATTATGAAACCATATATATGAAAACCACTGCTTGAATAATAATTCAGAAATAATCAATTGTCAATACCTTTGAGTAGTGCTTAAGTAATGGTTATTAAATATTAGCATTTTAAACTTAATCTGTGGGAAATAATATTGTAAATATGCAGGGTAGGAAAAAATTAGCATTAAAAGACTTGCAAAGTTGATAATTATATGTTATAAAAAAACATTGCATTAATTTGCATGAATTAATATTATTGATTACTTATTCCAATTAATGTATATTTACTTGTAGTTCATTACCAGGTCGGGTAAAAAATGCCGGAATTCAGATTTTTAACCAATCACGCTTTGGTGCTCAGCCATATAGCACGTCAATCCCGTATTACGGCGAGAGAGCTGTCAGATATTATTGGCATCTCGGAAAGAGCGATCCATAATATCATAGGTGACCTGCTGGAGACGGGCTATATAACCAAAAAACGTGAGGGAAGACGGAACCGGTATGGAGTTAATCCAGACCACCCCATCAGTCCTGCCGGCTGGGAAGATATGGCAGCCGGCTATCTACTGGCAGCCATTGGCTGGCGGAAACGGGGACGACCGCGTAAAGTCAAGTGATGCTGCCGGCTCACAATTTTTTACAGTACAATAGTTGCTTGAGGTACACTTTAACCAATAGTTAACCCATCAGATTGGTTCTGCCGCCATTGCAGGCGATAATCTCAGCCGTGATGAAAGCAGCATCGTCCGACGCCAGAAACAGCGCCAGATGGGCAATCTCTTCAACAGTGCCCAGTCTTCCCAGAACGGCGGCGCTTTTACCTGTTTCGATGAATTTCTCCACCTGTTCCGGTGTCCTGCTGGCATAAACCAGTGGTGTTGGAATTCGTCCGGGGGCGATGGCGTTGACATTTATTCCGTAGGGGCCGAACTCACGAGCACATGCCTTGGTGAGCGCGTTAACACCGGTTTTTGAAGCTGCATAGGCTGCCTGCCCCGGTTCATTGGCCCCCATTGAGGCTGTCGAAGATATATTTATAATTTTCCCACTCTTCTGTTTGACCATGTGCCTGGCTACAGCCTGGGTGCAAAAGAAGAGGCCTTTGAGGTTGGTATCAAGTATTAGATTCCAGGTATCTTCGGTTAAATCGAGTACCGGCGTGGGACGGTTGGTGCCGGCGTTATTCACCAGGATGTCAATCCGTCCAAATTCATCAACCACCTGCTGCACCATATTATCTACATCTTCCCTGACACGTACATCCATAGATACTGCCATAGAATCTCTGCCCAGTGCTATTATCTCGTCGCGCACCTTCTCGATATTCTGGACATTTCGACTGCAAATGGCGATGTCGGCTCCGGCGCCGGCAAATTCCAGAGCAATGGCTTTCCCAATGCCGGTACCGCCGCCGGTAACGATGGCTTTTTTCCCTCCCAGTTTCATTACGGTTACTCCTTAAAATATGGATTATTTTCAGAGAGATGGGCTGATATTACGCGTTATTGAACAAAACAGGTGAAAGTGACCTGACCTTTACCTTCCGGACTGTTATCTTATTCGCTGTTACACAAGCGACACAAACTTTTCACTGCACCTGGCAGGTTGGTTGAGGCCCGAAAGCTGTTCACTCTCGCTCTATCCTGACATCCAACACGGCGGGTATCCCGCGGCGAACCTGGTCAAGTGCGTCTCTCAAGGCGGGCATTACATCGGCCGGGTCTTCCACCATCCGCCCATAAGCACCGCAGGCCTGAGCAACTAAAGCATAGTCGGGCGGCGGCTTAATGTCTACCCCCGCCTCAAATGCCGACTCGTCCGTGAGTTTATTCTCGCCATAACCCTTCTGGGCCATCTTTCTGATTATATTATATCCCTGGTTGTTCAGGATGATTGAAAGAAACGGAGCGTTGTAGGCGCGGGCAGTCCAGAGAGTAGCCACAGGGCAACTCCATATGAAGCCACCATCCGTAGTCACGCTTACCACTGTTTTATCGGGCGCCGCTATTTTTGCCCCGAATGCCGCCCCCAATGCAAACTGGACGGAACCGCCGGCGTTGCCTATAAAAGTCCCCGGTTTGGTGCGGGGGATCTGTTCCGTCACCGGCGCCTGTGGGCTGATCATGAAACTCGTTATTATCGCGTCCTCGTCTATAACATCAGATATGCAATGGCAAAGCCAGTCGGCAGAGATCGGTTTCTGGTCGGCTTTGCTCATGGCCAGAGCATGCCAGCCTTCCCGCTGCTTCTGGTGTTTGCTTTCCAACTGCTTAAAGCGCTCCTGGAATTGTGTGCGCTTTTCAGGAGTCAGTCTCTGGCTGATTATATTCTTCAGCGCCGGGATGGCCTCTCTTGAGTCGGCCTCGATGTAGATATCAGAGCCCCTGTTCCATAAAGGTCGACCCCGTGAACATGGGTCAAGGTCGATGTGAATGATTTTGGCCTCCGGGCCGGGCAAAGTTTCCGACACTGCGTACGGCATGTCATAGTCAATGACCAGAAGAACATCGGCATCTGCGAAGGGATTTGTCTTCCTGCTGCCGCGGTACTGTTCCACTCCAGCACAGAGCGGATGTGTGTGAGGGAAATTCATCCATGTTTGACTGGTAATAACCGGTGCACACAGGGTTTCGGCTAGTTCTACCAGCGCCGGCACCGATTGATGATGCCTGCCGGTGTAGCCGGCTACTATAAGAGGGTTTTCCGCCTCAATCAATATCTCGGCTGCCTGGCTGAGGCGGTCAACATCAGCCGGCGCAGTTGAGGATACGGCAGTTACAGCTAATGGTGGGATTTTCACCCTGTCAATCTTTTCGGTAAGAATTGACGGGGGAAAAGCTAGATAGACCGGCCCGCAGGGCTCGGTATAGGCGATCTGGAAGGCTTTCTGGAGGACATCGTGGATATTTTCATTGCTGTCTATCTGATGGTCCCACTTTACCGAATTGCGCACTATGAGGCCCTGGTCGTAAGGCTCTTGCTTCCAGTTTACACGTGGGGAGCCAGGAAGTTGTAACCCGGCCCACATAATGACGGGGATTCGTCCGAACTGCGCATTAAGGAGCGCTCCACCCACTCGCTGGGTACCCAGTTCACAATGTGCCATAATGACTTGTGGCCGCCCTGTAACCATATAGTGTCCGTGGGCTGCCGTCATTGTTAACGATTCGTCGAGGCAGAGTATCAGCCTCGGGGCACGTTTGCCGGCGGCTCTATATTTGGAGATTGTTACTTGAATAGGCACGGTAGCAGAGCCGGGGTTAAAGAAGATATTCTCCACGCCATGCGCATTTAAAACCTCTACGAAAGCTTCTGCGCCTTCATACTGTTCCATAGTATGCACCTCCTTTGATGTCTAAGGCCGCTTAGTTTTGAAAAGTCCGATTTTCAACTTAAAATCAAGGGCTTTTTCGTTTTCTTTTTATGCCTGTTAATCAGACAAATGTTAGCATACGTTTTGGACTCTCCACCATAATATTGTTTATTTGGTTTTCAGATATACCTTTGCTTAGCATCAGGGGAACAATGCAACTAGAAATGTGTGCGTATTCCTTCCCTCCATAGCGCACTCGCCACGTCTTATAACCAACATCTTGTGAGATTGACCGCCCCCATTAGTTGTACCAGTTCTCACGTCGTTGTCATAGTTAAAATAGCCTCAGGTGCCGGTGGACGATAGTTCCTGGC
>SOKS01000010.1 GCA_004375725.1 Dehalococcoidia bacterium
TTCATGGCTTGGCGGTGATTATGTGGCAGTTTGGTGAAAAGAAGCCGAACATAGATTTTGAAAAAACTGACCGCACCGCGGTAGTAAGAATTGATATTGAAAATATCACTGGCAAGAAATCGGGTTACTGAAGAAGAAGATGAACTATGGTCAAGATGCGGAAAAGCTGGCGCTAGTAAAGGATTTTGAGAAGGCGCTGGTGGAAATTTGACAACCATTTAAGTAAGGAGGTCGTTTCTAAATGCTAAAAGGTAAAGTTCATAAATACGGCGCTGACGTGAATACCGACGTTATCATCCCGGCGCGTTATCTCAATATTTATGACGCCGTGGAGCTGGCCAAGCACTGCATGGAAGACATTGATGAGGATTTTCTGAAAAGAGTGGCGCCGGGCGACATCATGATGGCGACGACCAACTTCGGCTGCGGTTCCTCGCGGGAGCACGCCCCGATGGCCATCAAGGCGGCTGGCATCTCCTGTGTTATCGCCAAGAGCTTCGCCCGCATCTTCTTCCGCAATTCTATCAACATCGGCCTGCCACTGCTCGAGTGCGAGGGGGCAGTGGATAACACCGAAACGGGTGATATTATGGAGGTTGATCTCTCCAGTGGTGAAATAAAGAACGTAACCAAAGGCTTGACCTTTACCGCCAGTCCCTATCCCGACTTCATGACCGAAATTATTTCCTCAGGCGGGTTGATTGAATATACCAAAAAGCGTTTGACGAGCGAGAGGGTTTAAAATGAAGTTTCACATTGTGGTTTTGCCTGGCGACGGCATTGGCCCGGAAATAACCGGGGCAACTGTCGATGTACTTCAGACTGTAGGCAAGAAATACGGGCACACGTTTGAGCTGTATCATGGCCTTATTGGCGGGGCGGCGATTGATGCCACCGGGGTGCCGCTGCCACCGAATGTGCTGAAGATGAGCCGGAAATCCGATGCCGTACTGATGGGTGCGGTCGGTGATCCCAAGTTTGACGCTCCCGGGACGAAGGTTCGTCCTGAAGACGGGATACTGGCGCTGCGCAAGAAGCTTGAGCTCTTTGCCAATCTGCGCCCGGTCAAGACCCTGCCCATGCTGGTTAATGCCACCAACCTGAAACCTGAAGTTGTTGAGGGGGTTGATTTCATCTTTGTCCGGGAGCTTACCGGCGGACTCTACTTCGGCCGACCGAAAAAACGCTGGCAGACGCCCAAGGGGTGGCGGGCAGTGGACACCATGACCTATTCGGAACCGGAGATTGAGCGCATTGTCAGAGTTGGTTTTGAACTTGCCCGGGGAAGACAGAAAAAACTGGTCTCCGTGGATAAGGCCAATGTGCTGGAATGTTCACGGCTGTGGCGACAGGTGGCCACGGAGCTTTCGAAGAGCTATCCTGATGTAGAGCTGGAACACATGCTGGTAGATGCTACCTCCATGCGTCTGATACAGAACCCGAAGCATTTTGACGTCATCGTCTCCGAGAACACGTTTGGCGATATCCTGACTGACGAAGCCTCGATGCTGGCCGGCTCAATGGGAATGCTGCCCTCAGCCAGCCTGGCTGGCGTGCCTCAGGAGGGCGTTCGTACACTCGGTCTTTACGAGCCGGCTCATGGTAGCGCTCCTCGCCGTGCCGGCCTGAACATGGCCAACCCCATCGCCACCATACTCAGTATGGCCATGATGCTTCGTTACTCCTGTGGCCTGGACAGGGAAGCACAGGCGGTTGAGGCAGCCGTAATTGACGTGTTGAATGAGGGCTACCGTACCTACGATATTATGGACGAAGGCAAGAAGCAGGTCGGCACCAGGGAAATGGGCGAGCTGGTCGCCGGGAAAGTGTAATAAGAGGCGGCCTTACTTCTTCTGCATGAGCTCAATGGAGAAGCCGCCAACGGCATCGGTGCCGAAGTACGCCCATTTGACCGTCGGTGTTTCCCCGCTCTGGGTAATGTTGAAACCCCTCTCGGCCATCTTGGCCGTTTCCTGCTCCATGTCGTCGACGAAGAAGCCGATGTGCTGGATGCCCTCTCCTTTTTTCTCCAGAAAATCCTTGACCGGCGTATCGCCTTCCAGTGGCTGAATCAACTCAAAAGTCAGGTCGCCTACGCCACCTTCGGCGTGTCGTAAGTCAAGCTCCCAGTCGGCCGGTTTGCCATGCAGGGTTTTATTCACCAGCGACACTTTTCCCTGAGGGCCGAGCAGGGGAGGGAAGGGACCTATGCCCAGTGCCTCATAAAATTTCATTGCCTTTGCCATGTCCCTGACCACCACCGAGACGTGATGGAATTTCCAGTTCTGGTGCATGATGTGTGCCTCCTTTCTGAATATAAACTACCTTATTATATATTATTTCTTCATCGGCATGTTTTCACGCTTTAAGCTTTGACGGGCATTTAGTATAATAATTGAGAAGAGAAAAATGACAAGGCGGAGATTAATACCAAAAGACAATCAGGAAACGTGTCATGGGAGAGGAAATAAAGAGCGCTCGGGAAATAGCCATGGAGAAGGTGGAGAAGCTGGGGGAGGTAACGGAAGAGGAACGCCTGAAATGGAAATACGTTCCGGAAGGTGAGAAACTGGCAGCGCGATATTTAAAGCAGAGCCTTAATTTGCTGGCTGAGCTGAGCAAGTTTGGCGAAGAGTCGAAAAAGTATGTTATCGAAGGGGCTCAGGACGTGATGATACGAAACATAGAGCTACCCCGGAACGATTCCTTGCGCAAGAAAAACAAGCGGGTGATGGAAGGGATAAAGCCGCTGAAAAACGACAAGGTGAGCGTGGAGAACGTGTTCAGCAAGATGAGACGTATCTTTGACCACTACCTGGAGCAGGGCGAACAGCAGCGCCGGCAGGCGTATGAATCATTGAAAGTTGATGTTGAGGCGAAGATACAGCAGGCGGTGAAGCAGCAGATGGGGTCCCTGGCCAATGTCAGAATTGATGTGGAGAGCCAACCCCAGTTCCAGGAAGAATGGCGCCGTATGCTGGCACAGATGGACATGCAGTATACAAAGCTGCTTTATGAATACAAACAGGAACTGGCAGCCATAGCGTAGAGAGGGTCAGATGTCTGGTAATGATGACCGCATTGAACACGCCGTCTGGCGTACCGAGGTAATAAGGCCACCGAAGCAAAAACTGGCTACCTTCGGCACGACCAATATCCACTACTACCTGCTTACCGAGCCGGTATACGCGGAGCTGACCAAAGAGGTCAATGAGACGGTGGTGAGGGAAGGAAGGGTAATCGCGGAAAAACCCAGAATTGTCACTCCGTACTATCTTTCCCATTTGGAAGGGTTCAGCCATGAAGCTCGCCACTACCTTGATGCGCTCATCAAGACCTATGGCCCTGATGCCCCCGGCCTCTTTTATACCTACCGCAATGAATCCAAAGGGCTAACCATTGTCTCGGAGCACTGGCGAACTGTCGCCGATAGGCTTAACGCTGAGATTGATAAACGCGGCGACCCCCTGGCGGCGATTATAAAAGGCGAGGACGCACTCTGGGATGTGTCATTGCTCAAGTTCATCTCTGAAGTGGCGAGAGGTGCCTTGCCGTATCATGTCGCTAAGATGGGAGCGAAAGGGCTGCTGGACATGGATGCCAGTGGCGTGCCAGTGGATGCCCGCTTGAGAATCGAGGAGATGTTTCAGCGGGCAATGAAGGGTGATTTTGACCCGGATGAGCTGAAGAAAGAGCTCGACCGCTGGAACCTTTTTGCCGAGTATGAGGACAGGTTTTTCGCCATCTTCAAAAAAAGGTAGGCGGACATATACAGTAGAAAGGATTTACGAATGGATATTGCTTTCATTGAAGCGCGGGACCTCTCCGAAGCCTGGTTCCGGTGCGTCTGTAAAACGCTGACGGATGGTTACGAGTATAAAATTGAGCGGGGAAGCTATGCCGGCCAGAAACGGAAGGAGCTTGACCTCGCCGTTATCCAGATTCGGTATCCCGGAACGAGGCCGCTGATACCTGACGTGCCTCAGGGAGTACCGCCGCCGAGCACCACGGATTACGTGGAGGAATATTTGCCATACCTGATGACGGCACACCGGAAGGAGGGAGAGCAATATACCTACGGCCAGTACCTGGAAAAGCAGATCGCCGAGGTAATCAAGATGTACCAGGAAGACGGCTTTAACACCAATCAGGCCTTTATGGCGGTAGGTGACGCCCAGTCCATCTTTCTCTCCGACCCTCCCTGCCTGAGGGCAATAGACACCCGCGTCCGGCATAACAGGCTCAATTTTGTGGTCTATTTTCGGTCCTGGGACCTGTGGGCGGGTTTCCCATCAAACCTGGCCGCAATCCAGCTGCTGAAAGAATATATGGCCAGCGAGATCGGGGTTGAGGACGGGGAGATAATTGCCATGAGCAAGGGTCTGCACCTCTACGAATATTCCTGGGAGCTGGCCAAAATCGCCGTGAGAATGGACTGAGGGGCGATAATTTTTTAAAGAATCAAAAGGGCCTCCTTTTCCGCCAGGTCAGTTTACATAATAATTATAGACTAACAGGGCTAATTAATTTCTCATTAGCACGGTCGTGGCAAAGGCAAATCTGAATTGAAGATAGAGATCGCAGTAATGGCAGGTTTAATCTCATTGTGCTTGTTTGGTGTCGGATGTGCTGCCCCGAAGGATTTCAATAAACAATTAAGCCAGATTGTAAGGCCTTATCGTTTCCACGTGGCGCAGTGGGAGGCCAGTACCGTTTTCAAGGCGGCAAAACAGGCAATTTGGAACCGGCACCAGGTGCCTGGCGATGAAACGGAACAGGTGAAGGCATACTTCGATACCGTGGCGCGGATGAAAACCCTGAAAGCAGAGATAGAGGCGATAAAAGCAGGCAACAGGACAGGCGAACTGGCTTCGCTTGAGGCGGAATTGAACGAACTTCAACAGAAAAGGAGTTCTCTGGTAAATGCCGCGGAAAAGGTCATCGCCGGGCAGATAAAAGAGGTCCTTTTTCAGCAGAGTATCTATCACCCGGCCGATAAATACATAGGGCTAAAAATAAATTTCCCACCCATGAATTTCAAACTGGAGAAGCCGCCTCATTTGCTGGTCATTTCCCCCCGGGACAGGATAGAAAGCATGCGGGAAATTGTGCTCCAACAGGAAGTTAAAGTGGAAGAAATGGAGCAGATAGAAGGAGAGGTTGATATCCTGGGTGTGTCTTCAATAGTGGTGGAGCTTGGTGGCTTCGGTGGGACTTACCCGGCTTTTGTGACCAATGAGGCGAGTCTGCGTTTTACCGTTGATGCCGCGACAGAAGAGTGGCTGCATCAATATTTATTCTTCAAGCCTCTGGGGTTTCGCTATGTGTTGGACGTGATTGGTGCGGCTCGCAACTATGAAGTCGCCACCATGAATGAAACCGTGGCCAGTATGATTGGCAAGGAGATCGGTGGTATGGTTGCGGAGAGTTACTACCCCGACTTGAAAAACGATGAAGATGAGCCGGGTAAAAAATCGGGGTTTGATTTCGACCGTGAGATGCGTGAGATACGAAGGGCGGTGGATGAATACCTGGCGCGAGGTGAAATTGAGCAGGCAGAGGAGTTCATGGAGGAAAAGCGACAGTATCTCGCGTCGAAAGGATACCATATCAGAAAACTGAATCAGGCCTACTTTGCTTTTTATGGCGCCTATGCCGACCGGCCGACTTCTATCAGTCCGATAGGGGATGAGTTGAAGAGGCTGAGGGAACAGAGCGCGTCGTTGAAGGAGTTCCTGGTAATAGTGTCGTCCATGACTGGATATGAAGACCTGCTCGAAAGCCTGGAATAGGGCATTTATGATATACTGAAAAGGCGTCATATTTGAGTTGACCCGGGGGGTTAAAAATCAGCATGAAGGAAACATTTTACTTTAATCGCTATGATAGTCCGCTTGGAACCTATATAATTGGTAGCTCCTCTCGTGGTGTTGTCTGCGTCAAGACCGAGTCCCGCATGACATCATTGATGGCGCAATGGCGCAAGAAAGGCATCGAAGCCAAAGAAGCAGCCGGGCAAAATGACAGGGTAATCGCTGAACTCGATGCCTACTTCGCTGGCGATTTGCATGAATTCACCGTTCTCTTTGACCTCCGGGGAACCGAGTTCCAGCGTCGAGTCTGGGAGCTCCTTTTAAATATACCTTATGGTGAGACCAGGTCATACTGGCAGGTGGCCAGTGCTCTGGGACGACCCAAAGCCAGTCGCGCCGTTGGGCAGGCGGTTGGGACCAACCCGGTGGCCATTATCGTACCCTGCCACCGCGTTATCGGGTCTGGTGGCGGACTGGTTGGCTATGGTGGTGGGCTGCACCGGAAGCAGGCACTTCTTGAGCTGGAAGCAGAGTCTTCCACCAGGCACTGACCTCTCACCTCTCCTCACTGATTATTATGGAACGAACCGTAATTTCTCTAAAGCCCGAGCCACCCTATTCTTTTAATCTCACTGCTGCCTATGCCACCGTCTTTCGGGGCCGTTACGGCGGAGACGTCTTTGAAAATGGCCTCTATCAACGATTGCTGGATACAGGAGAGTGTCTTTGCCTGGCTCATGTCCGGGCTTCAGGCACCGCCGACTCACCGCTGCTGAATGTGGAACTCTTCCGCCCGTCTCTTGATGGTACTACGGTGGCCAGGGTACGCGAGCAGATAAGCTGGTTGCTGGGCATTGGCCGGGATATAAGGCCGTTCTACCAGATGGCACTGAATGACCGGGCGCTGGCGCCGCTCATTCAAAAGTTATGGGGTCTTCATATCCCGCATACGGCATCGGTTTATGAAGCTCTGGTTCAGGCAATCCTGGGACAGCAAATCAGTGCCCATGTGGCTCGCAAGCTGCGTATGCGCCTCATTGAAATTTATGGCTCAACTCTGGAAGTATCGGGCATCGTTTACCATAGCTTCCCCCGACCTGATGCCCTGGTGGACGCTGGCGTGGACGGCCTGCGTGCTCTGGGATTCAGCACCAGGAAATCGGAATACATTATCGACATATCCAGAAAGGTGACTTCAGGCCAGCTTGACCTTGAAAGCCTGCACGCATTTACTGATGAAGAAGCAATTCATACTTTGACTGGCCTTCGCGGTGTTGGGCCCTGGACGGCGCAGTGGCTGCTTATCCGTGCCCTGGGACGTGATGATGGCTTCCCACATGATGACCTGGCGCTATGCCGTGTCCTTGGGCAGTTACTGAACAAAGGCAAGCCATTCCAGCCAGAGGAAGCACGCGAATATTCTTCTCGATGGTCACCCTATCGCAGCTACGTCACTGCTTACCTGTTTGCTGCCATGCGGTCGGGATACGCTTTTCCTTCGGTATAACTTAAAGAACGGATTTAGTTAGGGCAGGGAAAACGTTATCTCCTCGCTGGTAATAAATTCAAGCAGTGCCGGGCGCTCTTCCTCCCGATTGACCCGGATAGCTCGCTGGAAGGCCGGCACGATTTCGGAGGGCTTTTCCACTCTCTCTCCATAGCCGCCCATGGCGCGTCCCATGTCAGCATAGTTGCCGCCGAGGTCGCGGGAGCCGTAGAGTTCATGTGCGATAGGCATATCATGTGTCTCAATCGCCATGGTAAAATTATTCAGCACGACGGTGATAATGGGTATCTTGTTTCGCACCGCGGTTTCGAAGTCGGTTCCCACCATGCCGAAGGCGGCATCGCCCATGAAGTTGATGGCCACCTTTTCCGGCTGTGCCAGCTTGGCACCCATGATAAGACCCAGTCCGGTGCCCAGTCCATGAGACTTTCCCCAGCCGAGATAACAGCGCGGAGTTGTTGCCGGATAGAAAGGCACCAGCTGGTCGCGCGGGCTCCCGGCATCATGGGTAACGATAGCATCTTTCGGGTCAAGGGTATGCATTAAATCCCAGATAACGCGGTAGGCGTTTATCGGCACTTCGTCTGAAGTGAGCTTGGCCAGCCATCCTTTCATCCACTCTTCTTTTATCTTTTTTATCTCGTGAGCAACGTCACCATTGCCGTTTCGCCCTCGCTTGCCCAGGCGCTCTTTAATAACCTCAATGAACTGCTGGAGCACCAGCCTGGCATCTCCGATGATGGGGTAGTCAGCGAAGTAGTTTTTATTGATGTCATCGGCATCAGCGGTGGCGTGAATAAGCACTTTTCCGGGAGGTATTTTAGCGGACATACCATGGCGGGAAAAGCTGCAACCGATGCCAAAGACGACATCGGCTTTATTTAGAAAATGCTGCACCGCCCCGGTCACAGTACGGGCAGCTGTGCCCAGCGAGAGGGGGTGGTTTTCCGGAAAGGCACTCTTTCCCAGCAGGGTGGTCATCACCGGCACCTGCAGTAACTCGGCGAGCTCGATGAGCTCGTCCCATGCTTCGGCATAGAGCACCCCCTGGCCGGCATGGATGACTGGACAGCGTGCCTCCAGCAGCACTTCGGCAACTTTATCTATGTCATGTGGGTCACCGGCAGCCCGAGATGATATGATAGGGCGGTAATCGAAAGGCCCTATTTCCTGGGTGGCAATATCGGCGGGTATTTCCAGCATTACGGGACCCGGTTTACCTATGCGAAGCATGGATATGGCACGCCGCATGGCATCCGGCACCTGTTCCGGCAGGTTTATTCGTTCCATCCACTTGGTTACTGACTCGTAGCTGCGTGTCGAGCTGAAATATGGCTTGATGCTGGAGCGGTCGCTGCGATGGCCCAAGGGGAGCAGAAGAACCGGCACCGAATCGGAATAGGTGGTGGCAACCCCGGCGAATGCGTTTTCGGCACCAGGTCCATACTGCATGGCGAAGACACCGAGGCGTTTGCCATTGGTAACACGGCTGTACCCATCAGCGATGCCCACGCCAACCCGTTCCTGGCGGCAGACGACGGGTCGCAACCCGGCCTGGGCGGCGGCCTCTATGATGACGGTGGTGGGAAAACAACTGAGAAACTCCGCTCCCTCGCGTTTGAGAACTTCTACGATGGCATCATTAACCTTCACGATAAAAAACCTCCATGGCAAACATTAAGAAACGTCCCTGGCCGGCGGGAGCCCGCGACTCGCTACCTGGAAGGCGGCGGCTCTATCCCACTGAGCGACAGGGGCGTTTTAGCATCATTCAAATGTAGCACAAAAGAAAAAAGGAGGTCAAGGATTATGTATTGACTGAGTGAACGGATGTCAACCGCAACCCGAGGAAGCACAAATTTATTTTTGGCTTCCAAGTACCTCTTTGGTTAAAAATCCGATTTGGGCAAAATTATCCGTTACCGTTGCGCCCGCAGCGGCCAGCGATTCCATTTTCTTCGAAGCTTTGCTGGCAGAGCCAGTGATAATAGCTCCGGCGTGCCCCATCCTTTTGCCAGCTGGTGCCGAACTTCCAGCTACGTAAGCAATCACCGGCTTGGTCATCTGCTTTTCAATGAACTCCGCAGCCTCCTGTTCGGTGGTTCCTCCAATTTCCCCTATAAGCACCACCGCCTTTGTTTCCGGGTCTTCCTGGAAAAGTTTCAGTATAGCCACGAAATTGCTGCCTGGCAAAGGGTCGCCACCCAACCCCACGCATGTGGACTGCCCCAGACTTTGTTCTGTCAGCTGGGCTACCACTTCGTAGGTCAATGTTCCGCTGCGCGATACTACTCCCACGTTTCCGGGTTTATGGATGTAACCTGGCATAATTCCCATTTTGCATTTCCCGGGCGGGGAGATGATGCCAGGACAATTGGGGCCTATCAGCGTAGTGCTCGTGCTGCGAAGATGATACTGAAGTTTAAGTTCATCCAGCGCCGGGATATATTCGGTAATGCAGACCACCAGTTTGATACCCGCATCCGCAGCCTCTACAATGGCATCGAAAGCAAAAGGGGCAGGAACAAAAATTAAACTGGCATTAGCTCCGGATTCTTCCTTTGCCTGTGTCACGCTGTTGAAAACGGGTACCTCTTCCTCCCACCTGAGGCCTCCTTTTCCTGGTGTTACCCCTGCCACCACATTGGTGCCAAACTCAATGCACCTTTGAGTGTGAAAAGTGGCCTCTCTGCCGGTAATGCCCTGCACCAGCACTTTCGTATTTTTATCGACCAGTATCATCTTTGCTCTCCAACACCTTTACCTGACGTACTTGTAGTACCCTTGCCTTACTTCGCCATGGTCACGGCCATTTCGGCTGCCCTGACCAAATCTGCCTCAAAAGTTATATTTAATCTGGATTCTTTCAGGATTTGCATCGCTTCTTTGAGGTTGGTGCCGTTCATTCTTACAATAAACGGAACTTTTACTTCCCTTTCTTTGAGTACCTGTTCCAGGGCCCTCGCTACTACGTCACATCTCAGGATACCGCCAAACACGTTAATCCAGGCTGACCTGACCCTGGCATCAGTCAAAAGTATCCTGAGAGCATTGGCAACCTGTTCTTCGCTGGCACTGCCGCCTACATCCAGAAAGTTGGCCGGTTCACCGCCTGCCAGCTTAATCATATCCATGGTTGCCATGGCCAGGCCGGCGCCATTGACCAGACAACCTACATTGCCACCTATCTTAACGTAGTTGACGCCGATTTCACTCGCCTTCACCTCTAACGGATCTTCCTGGGAGCTGTCTCGCAATTGGGCCATGTCCTGGTGACGGGGCAGAGCATTATCGTCAAAATTTACTTTACAGTCAAGTGCTAATAGCTTGCCATCTTTGGTGATGACCAGAGGGTTGATTTCCACCAGAGAGCAGTCCTTCTCCATAAATAGCCGGTAAATACCGGTCATTATCTCTGTGGCTGTCCTGACGCTTTCACCGGGTAAATTCATCCTGTAGGCCAGTATTCTTGTTTGGTAGGGTAAAAGGCCGGTGACCAGATTAACATATTGTTTCAGAATTCTCTGAGGACTTCTGGTGGCTATATCCTCGATTTCCACGCCTCCGGCCTCGCTGGCTATCATAACCAGGGCCTGGGTCGACGTGTCTATCAGCACACCGAGGTAAAGTTCTTTTTCGACTTGAATTGCTTCCTCGACCAGTACCGTGTTTACCGGCAGTCCCTCCGGCCCTGTCTGGTGAGTGGTGAGCCGTGTGCCAAGCAGGTCTCCGGCTATTTGGGCGGCTTCCTCCGGCGTTTCCGCGACCTTTATGCCCCCGGCTTTACCCCGGCCTCCGCCGTGAATTTGGGCTTTTATGACCACCCGCCCGCCGATTTGTCGGGCAGCCTCCCTTGCTTCACCGGCCGTTTTTATCACCTTGCCGCGAGGCAGAGGGACACCGTATCTGGCGATGAGTTCTTTTGCCTGATATTCGTGGATTTTTATTCGCTCAACCCCCTGGAAACTAAGATTATTTCTGCTTTGCCTAATGATAATATCACGGGACTATAATTTCAATTCAATCATACCTTGAAGAGAGTAAATCAACAAAATCGATTAAGTCCTTTGCCTGACAGTAGGTCATGTAGTCTATCATTTTACCTTCCAGTGAGGTAGCGCCCAATCCTTTGCTCTGGGCTTCTTCAAAGGCTTTAACTACTTTCTGCGCACCGGCAATATCATCTGGTGATGGCGAGAATACCTCGTTGGCGATATCGATTTGTGTCGGGTGAATTAGAATTTTACCCTTGAAACCCAGTTGTAAGGCGAGCATGGCTTCTTTTCTGAAGCTATCAAGGTCAGTGAGAAGCCCGAAAAAAGCAGTATCTATGGCCTGGACTCCGGCTGCCCGACTGGCGATGACCACTTGAGACCGGGCAAATAGTAACTCTGTCTGCTCGGGAGAAATCGAGGCGGTGCTTCGTCCCATATCCCGGCGGTAGTCACCGGCACCGAAAGCGGTAGCGACGATGCGCTCACCGGCTGAGGCTATTTCATAGGCTTTGATTACCCCTTTGGCTGTCTCCAAAATAGGAATTATTTTTACTGTGCCCGCAGCCGTACCACTTTTATCTTCAACTTCTTTAAGCATTCTGTCCAGCTTGATTATATCATCCCCTGTCTCTGCCTTGGAGAGCAATACGCCATCCAGGCCATCGATGACAATGTAGCTTAAATCTTCGGCGGTAAATCCAGTCGTGAGGGCATTGATACGTACGAAAACAGAAGGACCGCCGGCTTTTACTGTTTTAATGGCATCTCTGACCATGCTTCGTGCCGTTCCCTTGTCTGTCAGCGGTACCGCGTCTTCAAGGTCAAAGATAATCGCATCTGCCGGAAGTGATGTTGCCTTTGAAATCATTTTGGGGTTGTTTCCGGGCACAAAAAGCATTGAGCGCAAAACCATCATTTTAGCAGTAGCTCTCCTTTTAGTATTTTCATATCAGGTATAACCTGAATCAGCCGTATAAATTCCTCTTAGATAATATTACGACTGGCGGCTAACTATTAAGGCATCAACGGCCATGGCTCCTTTATTTTGTGGCAGTACAATTAAAGGATTTATATCTAACTCCGTTATTTGCTCTTTTGTCGCCATGGCTAGACTGGACAAATTCAGTAACGTTTTCTCTAATGCCGCTATATCCGCTGGCGCTTTCCCGCGAAAACCTTCCAATATTTTAAAACCTTTTATCTCATGAATCATTTCCTGAACGTCGAATTCATTAACCGGGCATACTCTGAGACTGAAGTCTTTCAAGACTTCAGTGAAAATGCCGCCAAGCCCAAACAATAGAACCTGGCCCAACTGCGGGTCTTTTTTAATTCCCATGATTACCTCTATGCCACCTTCCACCATTTCCTGAATTAAAATACCCCTGATAGAAGTGGATGCCTCTGATGTTGAGGTTCTTTCCCACATTTCACGAAAAGCATTTTCCACTTCAACCCTTGAGTGCAATCCTGTCTTGACTAATCCCAGCTCTGTCTTATGGGGTAAATCCGGAGAGTCAACTTTCATCACTACCGGATAGCCGATGCTATCCGCCAGATTCTCTGCCTCCTCAACACTGTGTGCTAAACCGCCTTTCGGCACGTCAATGCCAAAAGAGGAGAGTAATTCCAGGCTTTCCATTAACCCTAAGGGTCCTTTTCGCTTTGGAATGTCGAACTTCGCTGGTAAACTAGCAGTAGCTTTACGGTAACCATCCTCGACAGCATAATACTCTCTTATTCTATGGTAGTATAGAGAAGCCTTTATGGCTTTGCCGAGCGTCTCTACGCTGTAAAATACGGGAACCTGGCTGGATTGCAGAAGCTTTAGCCCCTTAACCTCGCGTTCACTGCCTGTCCATAACATCGCTAAAGGTTTTTGAGTCTTCTCAGCCGCACCGATTATTCGCTTGGCCTGGTTGTCTGAGCCGGCGGTTCCTAAAATCACGCCTCCAAATGCATCTTCATTTAACATCAGGTTAAGGATATCCACGAGCTCTTCTTCAAAGGCATGCCAGGTAATATCCGCTGGATTTGCGGAAGAGCCGCGTCCTTTTAAAATAGCTTCCAAGCCCTGCCGGGTTGAGTCCGATGGTGGCGGTACTTCCACAATCTGTTCACATTTATCTGCCAGCAGAGAGGCTACACCTCCCGAATGTGCCACAATCCCTATGCTTTTCTTATGAAACGGGGGTACTTTAACAAGTAGTGAGGCAGCATCAAGCACTTCATCCCAGTCGTCTAATCTGATGACACCGGTTTGTTTAAATAGCGCATCGTAAGCCTGGTCTGATCCTGTCATAGAAGCCGTATGCGATAAGGCTGCTCGCTGGCCGGCAGACGAGCGTCCAATTTTAATAGCCACTATTGGTTTACCCAGAGCCAGAGCTTCTTTGGCCACAGTCCGAAATTTATCACTGTCTCTTATCGCTTCGAAGTAGGCAACTATTGATTTCACCTCTGGCCGGTGAATGCAGTAGCGGATAAAGTCACTGGTGTCCAGGTCAACCTCGTTGCCCGTAGAAATAATGTAGGAAAAATCAAGTCCTCGGTCTCGTGCTCTTGCGAGAAAAGGGCCAAACGCTGAAGCGCCACTTTGACAAACCAGAGCAATATTACCGGCCGCGATAGTTTGAATATCAGGGAGTGCCGCGGAACAAGACCAGATACGGTCCTTAACATTAGCAATGCCAAGACAATTAGGCCCGCATAAACGCATACCGGTACGTCGAGTGAAATCGCACAGAGCCTCCTGGGCTGCCTTCCGCTCATCAGTTCCCTTTTCAGCAAAACCAGCGGTAATAATGACGCCTGTTTTGACTCCTTTCCGAGCACATTCCTCCAGTACCGTCATGGTACTTTCAAAGGGTACGATAATTGCGGCGAGGTCTGGTACTTCGGGGAGAGAACTCACATCAGGGTAACAACGAACACCCATTAACTCCTCGTGGCGAGGATTTATAGGGAAAATTGAACCACTATACTTGGCTTCAAGTAGATTATTGAGAAATCGTCCTCCGTATTGAAGCCTGGCCGACGCCCCAATAATAGCGATTGAGCGCGGATGCAGCATGATCTCAATCCGTTCCATAACCTGTCCACTCTGCTGTTGTGTCATTGGTTGCACCTCTGAATTGTTCCTGATAATTGTACCATCTTTTGAATTAGAGTTGCGGGTATGGTTATTCCTCGCGTCGGACACCCGTGCATTTTTCCGATTTATTTGCCAGTAACCTTTCACAACCTGAAAGTTTCTTCTCGGCGATCACATAATATGGTTTTTTGTTGTACCCTGCCTCTCTTTACCTCGCGTCTCGCCGGTGCTACAATGATG
>SOKS01000083.1 GCA_004375725.1 Dehalococcoidia bacterium
ATATAATACGGCGGACTTTCGTGGAGGCAAGCTCTGTTTATACCGAGCAATCACGATAATTCCAGAATATATTAAGGTACAAGGAGGTATTGTTGCATGTCATACGGTTCCGGAAAATACACGTATGAACTGGTTGACGGGTGGGCTAAGTATCCCAAAGACTGGTCGATGCTTGACGTTGGTGGCATCGCCATCGACAAGCAGGACAAGGTGTATGTTTTCAATCGCGGCGCTCATCCCCTGATGATATTTGACCGTGAGGGAAATTTTCAGTCCACGTGGGGAGCGGGTATCTTCAAGAGAGCGCACGGCAGCTGCATTGACCCTGAAGGGAACATCTACTGTACCGATGATGAAAACCACACCGTACGCAAATTCACTCCCGATGGCAAGCTGCTTATGACCCTTGGCACCGAGGACAAGCCGTCGGATTCAGGTTACATCAAGAATTTTGATTTCTATTGCAGCCTGGCGACCATTACCAGAGGCGGCGGGCCATTCAACCGACCTACCGGCGTCGCCATGGGCCCCTCGGGAAATATCTATATTGCTGACGGCTACGGGAATGCCCAGGGCCATAAATTCACCGGCGACGGCAAGTACCTGTTCTCCTGGGGTGGACCGGGCACCGGCCCGAGCCAGTTCCGCCTGCCCCATAACATCTGGATAGACAAAAAGGAGCGGGTCTGGATTCCTGACCGGGAAAACAACCGCATCCAGATATTTGATAGCGAAGGCAAACTGCTCGACATGTGGACCGACCAGATTCGACCCACCGACCTCTTCATCGACGATGAGGATACCGTCTATGTCTCCGACCTGGCCGACCGGGTCAGAATTTACACCATCGACGGCAAACTGCTGTCACAGTGGGCCTCGGAGGGGCTGGAGAAAGATAAAGCTCTGTTCCTCGCCCCGCATGCCATCGCCGTTGACTCACAGGGCAGCATCTACGTGGGCGAGGTGTCCTATACCGGCCACAAAATTGACAAGGGACCAAAGGTAATACAGAAATTCAGACTTAAAGCCTAGAAACCTGTATCTGCCTCGCCTTCGGTAAAAATAGCGTAAAAGGGGGACTGCTCAGTCCCCCTTTACCAGTTCCACTTTCGGTTTAACGTTTTTATTCACACAGTTCTTGGGCCACTTACCGGTGAGAACCCGGACCGCCTCCTGCCCTACCCACAATCTTGCCCGCCGCCCCGCAGCATCAGACCAGCCAGCATTATGAGGGGTAACCACCACGTTGTCCATTTTTAGCAGAGGATTATCGGGGTCAACCGGCTCCTGTTCAAAGACATCAATCCCGGCACCGGCAATCCATTTCTCCTGTAATGCCTTAATCAGCGCCGCTTCATCAACTACCGGGCCACGTGACGTATTGACAAAGTAGGCACTCGGTTTCATCTGCCTGAACTCTTTTTCACCAATCAGGTGATGGGTTTCCTTGCCCAGAAGCGAGTGCACAGAAACAAAATCTGACTCTTTGAGCAGCTCCGGCATACTCACCAGCGTTATGCCGTGCTCCCTGGCCACGGACTCGTTCACATAAGGGTCAGTGCCCAGAACTTTCAGGTTAAAACCCGGGGCTCTCCTGGCCACCGCCTGACCGATGGTGCCGCAGCCAACAATCCCCAGCGTTTGATCGGTGAAGGAATACATTGACATTTCACTGTACTTCGCCCAGTAGCCCGATTTGGTCAGGTTATTGTAGTAGACCACCTTCCGGACACAGGCTAACATCAGCGCGAACGCATGGTCAGCGACTTCATCAAGGCAGAAGCCCGGGAGGTTCACCACCAGAACGCCGTTATCGGTAGCGGCGTCAACGTCCACCGTATCATAGCCGATACCGTAGCGCACAATCACCTGTAGCTTCGGGCTGGACTCGATGACCCGGCGCGTCATCTGGCCAAAGAACGTCAGCACGGCATCTGCGTCTTTAGTCGCTTCAATTGTTTCATCCTCGGTCTGGCATTCAGCCAGCACCAGCTCGGCATTGATTTTGTCCAGCTCCTCGCGCTCTTCCTTTATGACATCGCGGTCAATTGCCTTATCAACGCGAACCACTTTTGGCCTACCTTCCATAATAATGTCAAGCCTCCTTCTTCCAGTTTTATCTGCTGCCTCATTGTAATGTGAGACAAAGACGCTGTCAATTTGGTAGCCAGGCACTGGTAAACTTGACAACCCGTCAAAATTTAATTTAGCATTTATCCGATATATCAGTCGGCTGGGACCGCCCTGCTTTTCCTCTCTGAACAATCCGTTTGTGAATGAAAGCGTGGGCTGGGTCACCGCCAATACTTCTGAGCCAACAACTGAGAGGGTATCAGGTTGCCTGAAAAAGATCGGAATTAAGGAGGATGGAACGTCGTGAAAAGAGCAATGAGAATAAATCCCGACGATAACACCGCCACTGCCCTGAACGATATTGAGGCTGGAGAAACCATCAGCCTGGTTTCAAAATCGGGGCCGGTCGGGGAGATGACGGCCAAGCAGGCTGCGCCCTTCGGACACAAACTGGCCGTCACCGATATCAAGAAGGGTGAAAAAATCTTAAAGTACGGAGAGGTAATCGGCCTGGCCACCCAGCCAATCGGCAAAGGGTACCACGTGCACACGCATAACGTCGAGAGTGCACTCCTCCCCGGCGCTAAGGAGGTAAAGTGATGGAATTCCTGGGTTTTGAAAGGCCCGATGGCTCGGTCGGCATACGCAACCATGTGGCCGTAATCTCCAGCGGTCGCTGCGGTAACGAACTGGCGGCTACCATCGCCGATTCCGTACAGGGTGCTGTGCCCATCCTTCATACCCATCCCTGTGTCCGCCTCAAAGAAGATAACGAACGGGCGTTACGAATCCTGGCCGGGATAGGCAGCAACCCCAATGTAGCCGCGGCCATAGTGATCGGTGTTGGCTGTGAGAACCCACCTCCCACCCAGATCGCCGAAGAAATTGCCAAATCCAAAAAACCGGTTGAAGCTTTGGCCATTATGGGAAGTAATGGATTTCAGGAAGTACTGGATAGAGGGTTGGTAACAGCCCGCCGCATGGTATCGCAGACATCCCAGATGCAGAGAAAGCCCTTCGCCTTGAGTCATCTCACATTGGGAGTAAAATGCGGTGCTTCAAATGCCACCTCAGGCATTTCAGGCAATGCTGTTACCGGACAGGTTTTTGATAGGCTAATCGCAGAAGGAGGCACGGCCATCTTCTCGGAGACAACCGAGGTTATCGGGGCTACCCATCTGCTGGCCAAGAGAGCCATCAACAAGGAGGTAGCCAGGCGACTAGAGCAAATGGTGGAACGGATGGAGGCAAGGATTAAGGCCACGGGGGAAGATATCAGGGGTTCGCAACCTACTCGTGGTAACATTGCCGGAGGCCTGACCACCATTGAGGAGAAATCCCTGGGCGCCTTTGCCAAAACGGGTACCTCTCCTTTGCAGGGCGTTCTCGAGCATGCGGAAAAACCCCAGGGAAAAGGATTATTCTTCATGGACGGTACGGCAATGACGGGCGAATTGATTGGAGGTGAAGCCGCTGCCGGGGTCCAACTGCATATCTACAACCTGGGCGGTGGTCTCACTTCCAGCTTCCGCTGCTTACCCGGTTGGGCAGGCGGACTTCCGATACTCCCGGCGATAGTTATCGTCAGTAATCCGAGCAAGCCAAGAGATAGCCAAGAAAAAGAGTGCTATGATATCTATGCTGATACCATAATTGAAGGCAAGGAATCTATTGACCAGGTAGCTGACCGATTCTTTCAGGAAATCATCGCCGCAGCCTCTGGCAAGTTAACCAAGCAAGAGATGCGTTCCAGTTATCGGGAGCTCCTGGTATTGTATACCACCGGCCCAATATTATAAAGCAAACATGATAACAGATCTCGCTTGACACACCAAGACACTTTATTGGAAGATAGGCTGATAACGCAGGTTGCAGAACATAGCTGAGGAGGTACAACCATGATTGTCAAAGTGCCGCAGTTCCCCTGGTACGGT
>SOKS01000168.1 GCA_004375725.1 Dehalococcoidia bacterium
AATAACCACAACCAAACCTATTAACCTCAGCATGTTCACACTCTTCATTCCATTGCCTCCAATCTAAGTAAAGTTTCGTTATGATTCGCTGAAAGCGGTTCTCCTTCCCAGCCAGAAGGCCAGAAAACCAATGATTATCGCGCCAAAGGCGATCAGTGTATAGAGCGCCCAGCCTGGTAGTGCCAGATAAAAGCCCACGTGAAATGAGCCGGGCACTGACCATTCACCTTCATTGCCGGTATCATCGACAGCTCTTACCCGCCAGTAATAGGGAGCGTCCTTCTTCACCGCTGCCAGTTTCTCTTCTTCCATCGCCGTGTATTCAGACTCGGTCAGCCCCGCTTTCTCCATCACCAGTTCGGTGAAATCCTGATCTTTAGCCACCTGAATTTGATACGTTACAGGCAGGCTCAAACTCGTAGCATCCTCCCAGTCAAAATATGCTTCAGCCTCCGCCTCGCTGTCGCTTTCCGGTAGCAGGAGTACCGGTGCCGATGGTGCCAGCACTAAAAATGACCTGGGTACTGACCACTCGCTCTCATTTGCCGCCCCGTCAATCGCCTTTATTCTCCAGTAATACGGTGAGTCGGCGGTCACTGTTGGCAGTGGCTCTGCCTCGCTCAGTCTGTATTCAGATTCGGCCAGAGTTTTTTCCATAACCACGACCGCAAAACCACTATCGGACGCTATCTGTAATTGGTAGCGTACCGGTAAACTCGGGTCGTCAACACCCTTCCAGTCAAAATAGGCCGCTGCCTTCGTCTCACTTCTATCATCTGGTGATACGGGCGCTGGCACCGGAGGCGCGTCCGATTCTATTTCAAAGGCAAGCTGCCGGGTATTTACGCCATCGCTTACGGTGATAACATGTTCTCCGTGCTGGCTCGCCGGCACCTTGAAAACAATCTGAAAAGCCCCACTGCTGTCAGCAGTGATAGTTGTCACCGCCACGCCATCAAATTCCATACCTATCTCTCCATTGGCTTCAAAGCCCGTGCCACTGATGGTGAGCTCACTGCCAACACTGGCCTTGGTCCGGTCAACGCGGGCGCCGGCGATGATGGTAAATTCGTATCTTACTGTATTCCCCTTTTCATCCTTAACCTTGATATCGGAAGTACCCGGAGGCGTCTTTGGCACGTTGAAAGAGGCAGCCTTAAAAGTGCCGTAGTTATCTGTCCTGGCATAGGCAACTTCATCATTCTGGAAGAAAACGGACACATCACTTTTAGAAGCAAAGCCGTTACCACTGACCTCCAGGATACTCCCCACCGCTCCTGTGACGGGGTTTATGGTAATCCTGGGTATCACCTCAAATTCAACCTCATCGAAATTATCTTTAGCATTCTCCACTATAATGGCATGTGTTCCGGCGGTGCTGTAAGGGATATTAAAGCTATAACTGAATTCACCAGTAGATGAAGCCGTCAGCGTACCGATAATTTTGGTGTCGTAATATATGGTCACCACTCTATCCGCGTAAAAACCCTCTCCGTCCACGACCAGCTTGCTGCCTACCGAGCCTGACTTCCTGCTCAGGCTGATTTCAGGTTCCAGAACAGTAAAGGTGTTTGTTACCAGTGTTGAGCCCCATTCCGCCCTCACCCTGATGATGTGTTCATCAGGCTCCGCATCTTCCGGGATAGTAAAATCAAGGTGAAAAATGCCTGTCTGCGGGACAACGATCGGGCTGGCACTTAATTCTTCACCGGCGAAATAGATATATATCTTATCCCCTTTATAAGAATCCCAGTTTTCTCCGGAGATGGTAACCGTAGTCCCCACCGCGCCAGAGTCGGGTGATATATTAATCTCCGGCCCCGCCATAACCGGTGTTACCGATAACCCCACCAGCCACACTGAAAGGAGCATAACCACTGCCAAGATGCGAAAGATTCTTATACGCTTCATCGGCCAATCAAGCCCCCTTTATTGCCAGTATACTCCTCAGTTCTCCTTCGCTTCATTAGTTTATCAGTCTTTTTCTGGCACCGCGCCGGGGAACATAGGTTCCGGCAAAATTGTCCAGAATATCGCCACTGATTAGCCAGGTATTGTGAATCTTGATCGCTGGTATATCTCCTTGACGGCACAACCGTTTTACCGTCTCGGGATGAATCCTGAGACGCTGTCCAGCTTCTATAACATTATAGTAATTGTCTAAAGGTACCATAATCTTATATATTACTTTGTCAAAGCAATTATAATTGATAAAAAAAAATTTGTCAATCCTCTAAGCCACTTTTTCATCGAGATACCCCTGCAGGATGAGCGCAGCGGCCATAGCGTCGTCCCTGACTTTGCGGTTTTTCTTGGTCATCCTAATTAGCCTCTGTGCCGATACCGTGGTCAAGCGCTCATCCCTGAATTCAACGGGTAATTTCGTGTGCTGGCTTAATTCCCGGGCAAAAGCCTGCACTTTCTCCGCCTGTGGACCGATATTGCCGTTCATGGAGATTGGCAGACCAACCACAATCACCCCTATCTGGTTCTGGTCAATGATGGCGAGAATAGCGGCGATGCCCGGCTGCTCGTCAGTGCGGTCGATAATGGTGAGCGGGCTGGCCAGTATGCCCTGAGGGTCGCTCATGGCCACCCCGATCCACCGGTCTCCGATATCTAAACCCAAACTGCGCGTCTTTGCCACTCCCAGAGCAATGAGATGCTCTAAATCAAATTTCTTACCAGACGGAGGGCTTCGTCCAGTTTCTCTTTGTGCTTGCCGCCGGCCTGGGCCAGATTCGGCTTGCCACCACCACCGCCACCAGCCACCTTGGCCACCTCCCTTACGAGTTTACCGGCGTCATAGCCCTGGGAAACAAGGTCTGGAGTGACGGCCGCCAGGAATATCGGCCTGCCCTCAGAGATGGTACCCAGCACCAGAATGACGCTTTTCAGCTTATCCCGGATGAAGTCAGCCATTTCCCGCAGTATCTCTATCCGCGATGGGGGCACCCGGGCCACGAGCACCTTGATTCCGTTTATCTCCTCAACCTGCCCGAGCAACGACTCCGCCCTCATTCTGGCCAGCTCTTTCTCCAGAGCCTCTCTGTTTCTGCGCTCGGTATCGCTATCGGTGGCAATCTCAATTACCTTTGACTCTATCTCACTCGGCAGAATATGAAGGTAATGGGCGATATTTTCCAGGCTGGCAAAACGCTTCTTCACAAATGCCTCGGCGCCCCTTCCCGTCACTGCCTCAATGCGACGCAGCCCGGCCCCAATGCTGCTCTCGGCCACAATCTGGAAGAACCCGAGCTCCCCGGTTGAGCTGACGTGCGTGCCGCCGCAAAGCTCCGAGCTGATTGGCGGCTCACCAATGCGCAGCACCCGCACCAGGTCACCATATTTCTCATCGAATAAAGCGATGACGCCATCGGCAATCGCTTGCTTGTAGGGCAATTCCTCATCGTAGGCACGCAGGTTCTGGCGAATTTTCTCGTTGACCATACGCTGCACCGACTCTATTTCTTCCCGCAGCATGGCGTTCAGATGTGAAAAATCAAAGCGGAACTGGTCGGGCGTCACCAGCGAGCCCCTCTGCTGCACATGCTCGCCCAGAACGCCGCGCAACGCGTGCTGCAGCAAGTGGGTGGCGGTATGGTTGCGGGCGATGTCCAGACGCCTGGCTTCATCGACCTCGGCCTCGACTTCATCGCCTACCGTCAGGCTGCCTTCGCTAATCTTTCCCTGATGGACGATGATATCGGGCGGAACCCGGATAGTATCGGTCACGGTGAACTGCCCGGATACGCCGCGAATCTGGCCGGCATCGCCCACCTGGCCACCCATCTCACCGTAGAATGGCGTTGTTTCCAGAACGAGATTTGTGGCCTGGCCCTTTTCAATGGAATCAACCGACTTGCCACTAATCATAAGGTCGATGATGACCGACCGGTGTTTTAAATCGTGGTAGCCGACAAACGGTGTGGTCTTGTAGGAACGTGACTGAGACGCCAGTTCCGACGCCGCTTTCTTGCCGGAAGCCGACAGTTCCGCCTT
>SOKS01000135.1 GCA_004375725.1 Dehalococcoidia bacterium
TCAATTACTTCTTCACCTGCGGTCACGCCCGCCTCTCTCTCATTGATCACCTCGAGGGCAAGGCCCAGACTCTGCAGTTCTTTGACCAGAACCTTAAATGACTCCGGTACCCCAGTCTGAAGGATATCCTCGCCCTTGATAATAGCTTCATAGGCTTTAGCTCGCCCGTTGACGTCATCCGACTTTATGGTCAGCATTTCCTGGAGGTTATGGGCAGTACCATAGGCTTCCAGTGCCCATACTTCCATTTCACCAAAGCGCTGGCCGCCGAACTGGGCCTTGCCGCCGAGAGGCTGCTGAGTTATCAGGGAGTATGGACCGGTAGAACGAGCGTGAACCTTGTCCTCAACCAGGTGAATTAGCTTCATCATGTAGATATCGCCAATCGTCACCGGCTGGTCGAATGGCTCACCGGAGCGCCCGTCCCGCAAAACTACCTTGCCGAATGTAGGCGGAACATCTTTCCTTTCCAGATTAACCTTCTCCACAACTGACATTAACTCATGCTGACTCAATTCCCGGCTCGGTATGCCGAGTTCTTCCAGCCAGATGCGCAGACAGACCTCTTTTGCTTCTCCGAGATAGTTATCGTTGAAAACCCGGCTGCCGTCATAGCCACAACCGTCCACCCATGCCTTGGCCGTCTCCAGTTGAATTGATGATTGCTTTCTGTCTGGTGCGTAATCAACCGCGCCTGCCTTGCGAGCAAGCCAGGCTCTCGACAGGGCATCCTCTATCGCCACGTCATTGGCACCGTCAAAGACTGGTGTGAGCACCTTGAAGCCCAGTGTCTGGGCTGCCCAGCCGAGATGTGTCTCCAGAACCTGGCCAATGTTCATCCGCGATGGCACACCAATCGGATCGAGGATGATATCAACCGGAGTACCATCGGGCAGGAAGGGCATATCCTCTTTGGGGGCAATGAGGGCAATGACACCCTTGTTGCCGTGACGTCCGGCCAGCTTATCACCCACGGAAATCTTTCTTTTTTGGGCGATCCATACCTGAACCCATTCGTTAACCCCGGCGGGCAGGTCATCACCGCTGTCCTTTCGGGAGTATATTCTCACATTGATAACCTTGCCCCATTCGCCGTGTGGAACGCGCAGCGAGGTATCTTTCACATCACGGGCCTTTTCGCCGAATATCGCTCGCAGCAGCTTCTCCTCGGCGGAAAGCTCCGTCTCGCCGCGGGGAGTGAT
Organism: Dehalococcoidia bacterium; assembly: GCA_004375725.1. Classification (GTDB taxonomy): domain Bacteria; phylum Chloroflexota; class Dehalococcoidia; order Dehalococcoidales; family RBG-16-60-22; genus E44-bin89. The sequence goes on from SOKS01000135.1 coordinate 1,203, forward strand.
TTTGCCGACCAGTGTATCATCGGGACTGACTTCGGCACCGATGCGGATAATGCCGTTCTCATCGAGCTCGCGAAGGCTCTCCTCGCCAACATTGGGGATGTCCCGGGTAATTTCTTCCGGGCCCAGTTTGGTATCCCGGGCTTCCACCTCATGCTTGGCAATGTGAATTGAGGTGAATTTATCAGCTTCCACCAGGCGGCTGCTGATGATGATGGCGTCCTCAAAATTGTAGCCTTCCCAGCTCATGAAAGCGCAGAGTACATTCTGACCCAGGGCCAGTTCGCCGTTTTCCGTAGCCGAGCTGTCGGCAATCACCTGGCCGGCGGCAACGCGGTCACCTCTCTGCACCAGGGAGCGCTGGTTAATGCAGGTTCCCTGATTGGTGCGGACAAATTTCATCAGTTCGTATTCGTCTTTGTGGCCGTTATCCGTGGTGATAACAATGCGATATTTGGCTTCGTCAAAGGCACCACTGGCACTGCCCATTTCGGTAACAACTCCAGCGTTTTTAGCAAAGACAACCTGGCCGCTATGTCGGGCAGCCTCCGTCTCCATACCGGTGGCCACCACGGGCGCCTCGGGAGTGAGCAGTGGCACCGCCTGCCGTTGCATGTTGGCACCCATTAAGGCTCGGTTGGCGTCATTATGCTCAAGGAAGGGAATCAGTGCCGTGGCCACGCTGACGATCTGCCTGGGTGAAACGTCCATCAGGTCTATGTCCTCCACCGTTTCCATCAGATAGTGGCTTCCTCGCCTGGCCTCAATCTTTTCCTCCAGGAACTGGTTGTTTTTGCCAAGACGGGCATTTGCCTGGGCTATGGTAAATTTCTCTTCCTCATCGGCAGATAGATAAACAATTTCATCGGAAACAAAGGGTTCTACCTTGACCCTGGTATTCGAGAGTTTGGCCAGCTCGGAGGCAATTGCAGGAGTCACGGTGGCTTTTGCCTTGACTACCTTAACTCCCTGGCTGTCGGCCACTGCCTCTTTGACCTTCTTGCCGACCAGCCGTTCATCAGTGCTGCTCATCTCGTTAATAACTTTGCGGTAGGGTGTCTCAATAAAGCCGTATTCGTTGATTCGACTGTAAGTGGCCAGTGAACCAATGAGACCGATGTTCGGGCCTTCTGGTGTTTCAATGGGGCAGATCCGGCCATAGTGGGAAAAGTGAACATCGCGGACGTCAAAGCCGGCGCGCTCACGTGAAAGGCCACCGGGTCCCATTGCGGAAAGGCGGCGCTTGTGTGTGATCTCGGCCAGCGGGTTGGTCTGGTCCATGAATTGTGAAAGCTGGGAACTGCTGAAGAACTCCCTGACGGCGGCCACGACGGGGCGGATATTGACCAGAGCGCTGGGAGTAATAGCCTCCACGCCGATGATGCTCATGCGCTCCCGGACCGCCTGGGCGAGTCGCAGCAGGCCGACGTGAAATTGGGTCTGTATCAGCTCACCGACCGTGCGTACACGCCGGTTGCCGAGGTGGTCGATATCGTCGCCAGAGTCATTGCCGTTATTGACCATGATGATGTGACGGACAATCTCTTTGATGTCATCTCTGGTCAGAGCACGCCCTTCCAGGTGTTTGAGTGTCTCTTCAAGCATGGTGTAAAACTGGAGCAGTTCTTCCTGGTGGTCGAGCTTGCTGGTCAGTGCCGCTTTGAGGTCTTTGAATATCCTGACTACCTCACGGTCGTTTTGTTCTCCAGCCTGACGTAGTCGAGAAACCAGTTCCGCCGTTTCGGAGGGTAGCTCCAGTGTCTCAATACGGTTTAATACTTTTTCCGCGGCGATGCGGAACAGGCCAAGCCGTTTGTTGAGCTTGTAGCGCCCGACCGTACCCAGATCATACCGCAGCGGATCGAAGAACAGGTTCTGGATCAGCTTCCGGGCGTTCTCCAGGTTCGGGAGTTCTCCCGGCCTGAGTTTGCGATAGATATCGAGCAGAGCTTCTGACTCGTCCTTGATGAGCGCGCGTTCAAGAGTTGTGGAGATATACTGGTGTTCGGGGTGGTTATCATCAGCCGAGAAAAGGTCGAGCAACTGCTCATCGTTGCTGTACCCGATGGCACGGAGCAGCGTGGTGATGGGAATTTTCCGCTTGCCATCTATCTTGGCGGACAGAATGTCACGGTTGCTGGTCTCGAATTCCAGCCAGGCACCGCGGGTGGGTATCAGTTTGGCAGAACAGAGTTCACGACCCGAGGCGGCGTCTTCCTCGACTCTGAAGTAGACGCCCGGAGAGCGCAGGAGCTGGCTCACCACCACCCTTTCCGCACCGCTGGTGATAAAGGTACCTTTGGCTGTCATCAGTGGTATGTCTCCCAGGAAAATGTCCTGTTCTTTAATCTCCCCGGTCTCTTTGATCAGCAGCTGTACCCTGACATAAATGGGTACCGAGAAAGTTAAATTACGGTCACGGCACTCTGCCTCGGAGCGGCCCTGGCGCGGTTCGCGCAGCTCGTAGCCGATAAAGCTGAGTTCCAGTTTATTGCTGGTCAGCGTTTTAATCGGTGAGATTTCCTGAAGTAGACGCTTGAGACCGTCTTCCTGGAAGCGCTGGAAGGAGTCTAGCTGGACTTTAATCAGGTTGGGGACATCTAGAACCTGGGGCAATTTGGCGTAAGATATTCTGGGAACGGGATGAATAGCTTGCTCATTCGCTGGTAAAATAGAAACCATACCTGTACCTGCTCCTTAAAAAAGACACAAAATCCCTAATTTATTGCTTCAATAAATGAGACACGGGGCACTAATGCCTATAATGAAAGGAAACATATAAT
>SOKS01000122.1 GCA_004375725.1 Dehalococcoidia bacterium
TTATGACGTGACGGTTGGCACCAGAGGGAGCATACTATCACGCCACGACCCTGTCTTTCTCCACGCACAGTATGGCGGAAGCAGTTAAAGATTAAATTTCGCGGCGTTATTCCTTGAATAAGCCTATAACTAGTGGTATAACAATAGTGTCAACGTCTCGTGACAACAGTTGACCATACTGAGGGGAAAACATGGCTATCAAGAAATATGAAGTTCCAATTAACAAATTGCGCTGGGAATGCGACCCGAATATCTTTGAATTCAATCACACCAAGAACCTGGCCCCGCTGCGCGAGTTCGTTGGCCAGGACCGGGCGATACGCGCCATTGAGTTTGGCCTGTCCATGGACCGTGAGGGCTACAATATTTATGTTGCCGGCCTGACCGGCACCGGTAAGACCTCGGTGGTTAAAACCTACATCCAGAGGCTGGTGGAAAGAAAAAAAGTAGAGGAGAAGCGCCAGCTCGAGGACTGGTGCTACCTCTACAACTTCACCGACTCTGACCGGCCACAGATTATCAGCCTGCCTCAGGGAAAAGGCAAGCCTTTTCGAAACCAGATAAGTAACCTCCTGCAGAAACTCAAAGAAGGACTGACCAGGGCTTTCTCCAGCGAAGAGTATGCCTCGGAAAGAAAAAAGGCAGCGGAGGAAAGCCAGGCCAGACAACAGAAGCTCCTTGAAGAAACCGCCGAGGTAGCACAGCGACAGGGCTTTCAGCTACAGATGACATCGGTGGGACCGGCGCTGTTTCCGGTGGTGGATGGCAAAGCGGTTTCCCAGGCTGATTACCTCGCGCTGGACAAGTCAGTGCGCAATAAAATAGAGAAGAAACGAAACGATATACTGAAAAAGGTGCGTGCCACCTTTGAAAAGATGCACGAAATCGAAAGCCAGACCGCGGAAAAGTTACAGAACACGGACAAAACGGTCGCTGATTTCACCATATCCCGCCTTTTCCAAAACCTGCTCAATGCCTACAAGGACTCGGAGAAAATTATACGGTATCTCAACGACCTCAAGTCCTTCACGCTAAACAATCTGAATATATTCAAGGAAAAAGAAGAGCCGCCACAAGCAGTGCTTGGAGTTGCGCCTGGCCAGATTATGGGGGGCGGCGACCCATTATTACCGTTCCAGGTAAATATCTTTGTCGATAACAGTGCTGCTGAGGGGCCTCCCGTGATCACTGAATCAAATCCCAACTATACCAATCTGTTTGGCAAAATCGAGCGGCGCTTTCTCTTCGGCGGCTACCTCAGTGACCATACCATGTTGAAACCGGGAGCCCTGCAGATGGCCAACGGCGGCTACCTGCTGCTCAGCGCCAGTGATGTCCTGACCAACCCGTCGGTGTGGCCGACGTTGAAGCGGGCTATCAGAACCAAAGAGGTCCGCATTGAAGACCCCTTTGAGCAATTTGGCCTCATCGCTCCGCAGGGACTGAAGCCGCAGCCGATGCCGATAAATGCCAAGATAATCCTCATCGGCGATGGCATGCTCTACCAGCTTCTCTCCATGTACGACGAGGACTTCTGGGAGATATTCAAGGTAAAAGCCGACTTTGACTTCCAGCTCGACAGAACGAAATCAAACCTCAAAGCCTTTGCTGCCTTCATCGCCGGCTACTGCGAGGACTGCGAGCTGCACCATTTCGACCGCACCGGTGTGGCCAAGGTTGCAGAGTATGCCGCACGGGTGGTTGGTGACCAGGAGAAACTGTCTTCACGTTTTGCCTGGATCAAAGAGCTGGTGGAGGAAGCGGAGTTCTGGGCGCGGCGGGATGGCGCATCACTGGTCAACGCCGGGCACGTGGAAGAGGCAATTGAGGAGCGGCGCTTCCGCCACAATCTGCCCGACGAGCGCATCAGGGAATTGATCGAGCGTGGCACCATCTTCATTGATACCGAAGGCGAAGTGGTGGGACAGGTGAACGGTCTAGCCATCTACAACCTGGGTGATGTTATGTTTGGCAAGCCCTCCCGCATCACCTGCAAGACCTTCCTCGGACGGAGCGGCGTCATCAATATTGAACGGGAAGCACAGTTGAGCGGTCGTATCCATGACAAGGGCGTCCTCATCCTGAGCGGCTATCTGGGCTGGAAGTATGCCCAGGAGCACCCCCTCTCCCTTTCGGCAAGCCTGTGCTTCGAGCAGTCGTACGAGGGCGTGGAAGGAGATAGCGCCTCCTCCACTGAACTCTACGCGCTGCTCTCCAGCCTGTCAGACGTGCCCATAAAGCAGAACATCGCCGTCACCGGCTCGGTGAACCAGAAGGGTGAAATCCAGCCCATCGGCGGCGTCAACCAGAAAATCGAGGGGTTTTTCCAGATATGCCGCACCAAAGGCATGAACGGCGACCAGGGAGTGGTAATACCCAAGGCCAACCTGAGGAACCTGATGCTGCGCCCCGAAGTGGTAGAGGCGGTAAAGGAAGGCAAGTTCCACATTTACGCCGTCAGCACGGTTGATGAAGGTATCGAGGTACTTACCGGCGTGCCGGCAGGTAAGCGAAGGAAAGACGGCAAATACCCGGCAGGCACCATCAGCCGCAAAGTGGCCGATACCCTGAAGGAAATGGCTGATAAGCTCAAGCAGTTTTACGGACCGTCCGGTGAAGAGAAGACGAAAAATAAGCAATCAAGCTAACCGATTTTCTGAACCAGCCTCTCGCCCAGGGCAAAGGCCTCTTTCAGCATATCAGGGTGTTCCTTAATCTCGCCCTTCTTGTCCACCCCCCACACCAGCAACTCATCAGAATACTCCACGCCAAAGGCCTGGAAAAAATATTTTATAGTCAGTATTGACCCATCAAATAGCTGTTTCCCCTTGGTAGCCCCCACACTGATAAAGACGCCTTTCTTATTAGACTCAGGAAGAGTTTTCAGTATGTTCCTTCTCACCCACAGTGCCTGGCAGCGGTCAATAAGCGCTTTCAACTGCGCGGAAATCCCGTAAAAAAACATCGGCGACGCCACAATGATGCCGTCCGCCTCCAGTAGCCTGGGAATAATGATGTCCATATCGTCGCGGATAACGCAGTTGCCGTCCCTCAAACACCCGTAGTACTCGCGGCAGGGCGTTATCTTCATTTTATCCACGACTATCTTTTCCACCTCGGCCTGCCTTTTCTGTGCCCCCCTCAACGCCTCTTCCAGCAGCAGGTCCGTATTGCCCTTTATTCTCGGACTTCCCATGATGCCCAGTATTTTCAAGACTAACTACCTTTCTTTATATATATTATCTATTATCGGGGCTTCTCTTTCCGCCTGATGAGGAGCCAGTTTTTGCCGTCGGTATGAATGAGCACGTAGGCCCCGGACAGCTTTTCCCCTTCCAGGTTGAATTCCAGTTGCGCCGGCGATTTCTTATCCAGCCGGAACGTGCCTTTGTCCCAGATCTCCACCGTGCCGGCGCCGTACTCCCCGTCGGGGATAGTTCCGGCAAAGTCGATGTACTCGACCGGATGGTCTTCCGTCTGCACGGCCAGGCGTCTCACGCCCGGCACATCAGGCACGCCTTTGGGCACCGCCCAGCTTTTCAGTACGCCTTCCATCTCCAGACGAAAATCGTAATGCAGATGGCTTGCCTGGTGCTTCTGCACCACGAAGCGATTTCCCTCGCCACCACCCGCTTCGCCTGCGGGCTCCGGAGTTTTGCTGAATTTCCGCTTCTGCCGGTACTCTTCCAGTCCCATGCTTGCCTCACATCAAACACCAAATTAAATAGTGAGTGATATTATAATTCCCGCCTTGCTGCCAGTCAAGTATAATAACCTCTTGACATACGTTAGGTACAGGCATATTATAGTGCCACAGTAAATAATATGCAGTGTGATGTAAGTCATAGAAGACCGCATTTCTGAAGCTTATAATGAATGAAATTAACGGAGAAAACTAACCGATATCCAGGCTATCAAAAAGGAGGAAGGTAATATGGCCTATCAGGCAAAGGACTACAGTTATCTTATTGGCAT
>SOKS01000026.1 GCA_004375725.1 Dehalococcoidia bacterium
GAGGCGTCCGAGGCGGCAATGGCTGCCTGGGTGGAGCTCTGCAGGTTGGAAACCGTCAGCGTGTTTTTCATGATGGCGGCAGTATTGCTATTTATCGCCGCCCTATTGCTATTGGCCAGGTTGATTACCTGCTCGAGCAGTGCCCGGTTGTTTCTTACCTCTGTGGCCGTACTGGAATACTGCGGGTCGAGCGCGCTGCACCCGCTGATTACCATTATCACCAGAGCTATGGTTATGACAACGTTCCAGAGCAAAAGTGCCTTTTTCATGTTTTACCTCCACCTGAAAATGTGAATTATTATGTAAACTACTTCCCGAGCAATTGATCGGCCATGTCTATGGCGAAGGCGAGAGAGGTGGTAAATGCCGGCGATATCGGGTTCAATATATGAAGGGAATTTTTTTCGTTAATCACGATGAAATCCATGACCAGTTGCTTGCTGGGCCAGTGGATTAACTGGGGGCGCACGCCCACGTGTTCCGACTCGACAATGTCCTGCGGTTTCAGTTCCGGCAGCAGCCTCCGGGCCTCTTTAAATACGAACCTCTTGAAGTACTTCCTGGGCTCGCTTCGGGCAACCTGACGAAAAGAGGGGTTGGTAAATAGCAGTATGGAATCGCGCAGCAGAATGGAGAATGTCTCCCGGCCGAATCCACTGAGGATGCCGTAATTCTCCCGCCCGAAGGCAGGCATGGCGGTCGGCCCGACCAGTATCTCACCGTCAGCGCTCCTGGTGAAATGGACACCCAGGAAAGGAGTCCGCAGGTCAGGCACCGGGTAGATATTGCTGCGGACGAGGAATGACCGGTCGCGGGCAACTTGCTTGTAGGTCCCCTTGAAAGGTAATAGCTCGTATTCTTTTGCCAGGCCAAACTGGTGGGCAATATGGTCGGCGTAGGCACCGGCAGCGTTTATCAGTTTTTCAAACCTGATGGTCCCACCAGGGGTCTCTACCTGGTTATCCCCGGCAAGACCCTTGAAGGTTGTCCCGTAGTGTACGGTAACTTTGCCTGATTCCACCAGCTCTGCTGCCAGTGCCCGCAGTACCTCCACCGGTTTGATTACCGCGGTGTCTGGCGAATGGAGTGCTTCTTCGCTATCCGCAGCGTATGGCTCAAGTTCGTGAAGCTTCTTATTATCGATGATATGGGCGCGGGCACCGCATAAATCGGCACGGCGTTTCAGCTCGTACAGCGCTTCCATTTCCGAGGGCCCTGTTGCCAGGATAACCTTGCCGGATTCGTGCAGGGTCAGTTTCTTTTTGCGGCAGAATTCCTTCATCATGCGGTTGCCATCCACGCAGTACTTGGCCTTCAGTGTATCGGGTGTATAGTACATTCCGGCATGCAGGACACCGCTGTTCCGTCCGCTGGCGTGCAGGCCGAGGGCATTTTCCTTTTCCAGAATTACAATATCCCCTACTCCCCGGTGAATCAGCTCACGGGCAATAGTCAGGCCGGTAATACCGGCCCCCACAATCAAAATCTGACACTGTTTCTGCTCCATGTTACGTTATTTACCTTCCCATTAGATATACATAAGCTCCGTCCGTGAAGAACTTACGTTGAAGACGGACTAGATTCTGACAGTTAAACTCAGGCGGTGTAGTTTCAAGGCCTAAAACCAGGTCGGGCATTATCATCTGAATTTTAAAGCATTTATGGTGGGCTCGGCAGGGTTCGAACCTGCGACCGAGCGGTTATGAGCCGCCAGCTCTGCCACTGAGCTACGAGCCCGTGGGACAACCGTTTAAAAGAGCTACTAAATGCCCGGCTCCAATGAGTAATGGACTCCTCTATTTTAAAGACAGTATCTATTTTACTATTTTGCCGGAATACGAGCTATCGGTTCTATGGGCAAGCTCTTCGGCTTATGCACCGGCTCCCATATGCAGTGGAGCGGTGGAATATCAATGTAGTTGAAGCCGCCGGCTTTCTCCTTCGGGTCGCCAAAATGCCCGCTCTGGATGCTGGGAAATCCCTGTTCGCCCAGCAGTAGGGTAACCTCATCAATATCGTCGCAGAGGAATTTCAGGTGGTGGATACCCTCGCCATGCTCATCAATCCAGTCCTGATATATCGACTCACCTTCCACGGGCTGAACCAGTTCCAGTTCCAGATCACCCAGATAGGCATGGCCCAGTCTCTCCCGCCCCCACCCCGGGCGGCCCATATAGGTGCGGTCCCATAGTACATGATTACCCCAGTTCCGTATCTCCCAGGGACCAATGCCAAGTATCTGCCAGTAGTTTTCCGCCGTACTTATAGCATCCTTGACCACAATGCCAACCTGTTTTATCCCGCTGATTTTGACTTTAGCCGGGCTTTCTGCCTTGGGGTCTTCAGGGTAAAAGGTAGCTCCTGCCGGCGGGCCATCGTGCCGACTGCGGCTGCTTATCTCCCAGAAACAGCGCAGCGGCTTGATATCGAAATAGGCAAATCGGTAGTTTCCCGAGCCACCGCCAACCACTGTTGGGAACCCCATATCATTTAGTATTTTTTCCGTCTTTACCACGTCTTCCGGGACGAATTTCAAATGGTGGAGGCTCTCACCATGCTTATCAATCCAGTCCTGATATACAGAGGGTCCTTCAATGGTTTCAAAAAGCTCCAGCTCAATCGGGCCGCACTGGGCAATCGCGCCGCGGTATCTGGCGTTGGCTGGCTTGCCGTGGTATTGAAAATTAGGAACCCTCTCGGAACCGAAGTCGAATAATGCCCATGGACCAATGCCCAGAATGTTCCAGAAAGCTTCTATTGTTTTTTGCAGGTCTTTGACCACAAGGCAAACCTGCTGGATTTCATTGACTTTGATCTTGGCCGGGCTCTCTTGTGCCATGATTATGTTCCCCCCTTTCTAAACAACAAACGTTGGAATACTGGACAGCGCTAGGGTTATTTTAAGTCGCCGACTCGATAACTGTCAAGGCAAATATACTGTTTCTACAGGGCAGAACCGTTTTGAAGCGATGTTCAATTCACAACCTTGACGGGCGTTCTATCTCATAGTAATCTTATAGAAAATCTTGCTCCGGTTTTAACTTAAGTGCAAAAGCTTAAAACTCTGCATAAAGCGGTTATCCTTGTTGGCGGTGAGGGCACAAGACTGCGACCGCTCACCAATGGTATCCCTAAACCCATGCTGCCGGTACTCAATCATCCGTTCCTGGAGCACACGATACGCTACCTCAGGGAGTACGGCATCACAGAAGTAATCCTGGCCTTGAGCTACCTGCCTGGTGTCATCAAAGAATATTTCGGTGATGGCCGGCGACTGGGAGTGCGACTGCACTACACTATCGAAGATAGCCCGCTCGGCACTGCCGGGGCGGTGAAAAACGCCGAGGAATACCTGGATAGCACCTTTGTCGTTCTTAACGGGGATATATTTACCGAGCTTGATATTGGGGCTATGTTTACCTTCCATCGAGAAAGAAAGGCCAGGGCAACCATCGCGCTTACGTGGGTGGATAATCCCTGTGCTTTTGGGGTCATAGAGACAGATAAGAATAGCCGGATACAGCGGTTCACTGAAAAGCCCGCTCCCGATGAGGTGACCACCAACTGGATAAATGCCGGCGTTTATATTCTTGAACCGGAAGTCCTGCAGCAGGTACCGGAAAATGCTCATTATATGTTTGAACGAGGGCTTTTCCCGCGTCTTCTCGAGCTTGGTGAAACCATGTGTGGCTATAAATTCGAAGGTCATTGGCTTGATATGGGAACACCGGAGAAGTACCTGTGCCTGAACTGTGACCTTTTGCTATCGGATGATAAACCGGCATTCATTGGCAGCCCCGGGGAAAACGGGCTGTACTGTGCCGGAGACGCTGTCATTCACTCCTCATCGCAGATTAAGGGGCCTGTGGTCATTGCCAGCCGAAGTCGCATCGGCCAGCGGGTGCGCATAATAGGCCCGGTGGTTATCGGTCCGGATTGCACCATAGATGATGG
>SOKS01000165.1 GCA_004375725.1 Dehalococcoidia bacterium
TTCGCCTCGTCAGAGTTAAGGAAAAGGGCGGCATTGGCGGTGTCCCAGCCTTCACCCTGCCGGCCCATGGGGCTCATGGCGTCGCGGCGGCGCCACATTTCTTCTATATTGCCCCCCGCCCAGGCGTCCTTGTTGTAGTACTCAGCCTGCGGCGTCTTCATCAGCCCGGGCAGAATGGCGTTGCAGCGGATGCCTTTGGCAGCGTATTCCAGAGCTATGTCCCTGGTTAAGGCGATTATCGCCGACTTCGAGGATGCGTAGGCGCAGTTGGGCAGGGTGAATCGTATGGCGCCCACCGAGGCGATATTGGTGATGGAGCCTCCTCCCTGCTTTAACATGTGAGGGATGACATACTTGCAGGTGAGGAACATGCTCTTCACATTTACCGTCATCACCTTGTCCCAGGTCTCTTCCTCGGTCTCGACAACACCACCCCACTGCCCGATGCCCACGTTATTATGCAGGATGTCAATCCGGCCGAATTTCTGAATGCACGTCTCGATCATTTTCTGACAGTCGCTCGCTTTGGAGACATCGGCCTGGAAGGTGATGCACTCGCCGCCTTCCTGGTCAATCATTTTTTTCGTTTCCTCGGCGGCCTCAAGATTGTAGTCGACCGCCATTACCCTGGCGCCTTCCCGTGTGAAGACGATGGCCGTCGCCTTGCCGTTGCCCATGCCGGGAAGCACGGAACCGGCGCCGGTAACAATGGCCACTTTGCCTTTCAGTCTATCTCCCATGGTAAATACTCCTCTTTAATCGGTCATTTCTTTTCTGACGGCCACGACCTCTGGGTTTGAGCGAGACCGCCGTCAACCAGCAGGGTCGTTCCGGTGATGTACTTCGAATCATCGGAAGCGAGGAACAGGGCAGCGTAGGCCACATCCCACGATTCGCCCTGCTTGCCGGTGGGACACATGGCATCACGCCGCTGCCACATCAGCTCCACACTGCCATCGCCGTAGGCATCAGGGTTGTAGTACTCGACCATCGGCGTCTTCATCAGCCCGGGCAGAATGGCGTTGCAGCGGATGCCCTTGGCGGCATACTGAATGGCCACCTCGCGAGTGAGGGCGATTACCCCGGCTTTGGAGACGGAGTAGGCAAGCGCTGGTGCCGGCTGGCACCTGATAGCACTGAGTGAGGAAATGTTGATGATGACACCGTTACCCTGTTTTTCCATGTAGGGCAGGGCGTATTTACAGGTGAGGAACATGCTTTTCAAGTTGATGGCCATGGTCTTGTCCCAGATTTCCTCCGACAGCTCTACCGGCCCCCCGTAACCGCCCATACCCACGTTATTGTGCAGAATGTCGACCCGGCCGAACTTCTGAATGCACGTCTCGATCATTTTCTGACAGTCGCTCGCTTTGGAGACATCGGAATGGAAAGTGATGCACTCGCCACCTTCCTGCTCAATCAGCTTTTTCGTTTCCTCGGCGGCCTCAAGCTTATAGTCAGCGGCCATGATTCTGGCGCCTTCCCGGGCGAAGACGATAGCGGTCGCCTTGCCATTGCCCGTACCGGCCATGATTGAACCCGCGCCGGTAACAATGGCCACCCTATCTTTAAGACGTTCTCCCATCTTTATTCTCCTTTTCTATCGGTGTATAAATGTCTATTTCGCTTCCGGTGACCAGGTTCTCATCGTTCCGCACAGGCCACCGTCCACGAGCAGTGTGGTTCCGGTAACGTACTTCGAATCATCGGAGGCAAGAAACAGCGCGGCGTAGGCAATATCCCAGGGCTCACCTTGCTTTCCGGTGGGGGACATGGCGTCGCGCCGCTGCCACATTTCCTCAACGGTGCTGCCCCAGACACCTTTATAGTAGCGTTCCACCCGTGGTGTTTTCATCAGCCCGGGCAGGATAACGTTGCACCGTATACCTTTGGCGGCGTACTGGATGGCCACCTCGCGGGTAAGGGCAATGACACCTGCCTTGGAGACAGAATAGGCGAGCAAAGACGATGGCCCCGCCCTTAGCGCAACGATGGAAGCGATATTGATGATGACGCCGCTTCCCTGCTTCTCCATATGGGGCAGGGCGTACTTGCAGGTGAGGAACATGCTTTTCACGTTCACGTTCATGACACGGTCCCAGGTCTCCTCACTGATTTCCACCGGGCCCCCGTGCGAGCCCAGGGCCACATTGTTGTCCAGGATATCCAGGCGACCGAACTTCTGAATGCAGGTCTCGATCATTTTCTGACAGTCTTTCGCTTGAGAGACATCAGCCTGGAAGGTGATGCACTCGCCGCCTTCCTGTTCAATCATTTTTTGAGTTTCCTCGGCAGCTTCAGGGTTAATATCAACCGCCATGACCCTGGCACCCTCTCGGGCAAAGAGAATGGCTGTTGCCTTGCCATTGCCCATACCGGGGCCGATGGCACCAGCTCCGGTAATGATGGCCACCCTATTTTTCAGACGTTCTCCCATAGTTCACCTGCCTCAGGACTGTGTAGAGTAAACTTGGCTCGCTTCCAAAGGTGTATCTGACCTTTTGGTCAGGGGATCAGCAGTACCTTTCCTGCCTCACCGCTCTCGGCCATCTTGAAGGCCTGCTCAAATTCAGCCAGCGGGAAGCGGTGAGTTATTATCGGCAGCGGGTCGAACTTGCCCGTGTCCAGCATGGCTCGAACCTGCCACCAGGTCTGCCAGATCACACGGCCGAACACGCCGTGTACTCTTGCCTCCTTGAGTATGATATTGGGGTGGAAGTCAAATTCCATGGCTTTGGGGTGGACACCGACCAGGCTCACTCTGCCCTCACGTTTCAGTGCCTGAAAGCAAAATCTGGTTGCTTCGGCGTTGCCGCTGAGCTCAACTGATACGTCCACGCCCAGGCCGCTGGTGGCTTCCATGATGGTCTTGACCGGGTCCTGCTCCTTGGAGTTGATGATGGTGGCATCAGGAAAAAGCTGGCGCGCCATGGCGACCCGTTTCGGTGCCACTTCAACGCCAAAGATTTTGGTCGCCCCGAAGACCCTGGCCGCCCCGATAGCGAACATGCCGATGGGCCCGCAGCCAAAGACGGCCACGCTTTTGCCGTTGATTTCCCCGGACATAACGCCATGAACGCCCACGCCCAGAGGCTCATGAATGGCGCCGAGCTCATAAGAAATGCCCGGCGGGTGTTTCCAGCAGACGTGGGCCGGTACGGCCATATACTCGGCAAAGGCGCCACCGATGGTATGGCCAAGAAGGCCCATGTTCAGGCAGTTTAGCGCGGCGCTGTTCTGGCAGTAGTAGCATTCTCCGCAGAAAATGTGCGGCTCCGGCGAAACCAGGTCGCCCTTTTTCAGGTTGGTAACACAGTCGCCCACTTCCACCACCTCACCGCACGTCTCATGGCCGGTAACAATGGGTAATTGCATCATTTTCATGATATTGGGTGATGAATGGTAGGCGTGGAGATCGCTGCCGCATATCGCAGCCCCCATAATCTTGACCAGGACATCCTTGGGCCCGATTTTGGGCATATCAACGTCTTTATATTCGTATCCGATGGCTTCGCTTGTTTTAACCAGTGCTTTCATTTTATCTCCCCTTCCATGTCATAGTTGACCGTCAGACATTCCAGTTGATGTTACCCATAAAAAAATCCCCCGTAAGTGCCTCTTATGAGTTCATTACAGGGGGTTTCAGTAACTTTTCCGTGTATTTTGATATGCTGAATGATGAAAGTTTCTGATAATCGGTCAGTTAATTCAGGTTCAGCTATACCAGCGAGCATCATTGTCTATTATACCGCATTCCAGGATACACGACCAGCCGCCAGGTTCCACCACAATACTGCTTCTAGCTCTGGGCCAGTGCTTCCAGCAATTTGTCGGCCGCTTCCTTGGCGGACATGCCGACTGAAACGCCGAGTTTCTTGGCTGCCTCATTAACTACGGAAATTTTACCCTGCTCATAGGTGCTCCGGCCGTTGCC
>SOKS01000118.1 GCA_004375725.1 Dehalococcoidia bacterium
GTGGAGCTGAGGAGACTCGAACTCCTGACTTCCTCCTTGCAAAGGAGGCGCTCTCCCGACTGAGCTACAGCCCCAAAACCGTAGGCCATTATACCATATTTACTATCGGTTGATTACCTTTCGCTATTGAAATACACTCGTTCGTTCTTGTCAGCTATAGGCAATGCTGTTATACTGAACCCGTTGCCGATTTAAGGGCCTGCCATGAACTTTGAGACCGTCATCGGACTGGAAGCACACGTGCAGCTGTTGACCAGGAGCAAGATGTTCTGCGGTTGCAGCGCTGATTATGCCACCGCTCCGCCCAATACCCATGTCTGCCCGGTATGCCTCGGCATGCCCGGCGTGCTGCCGGTGATTAACCGGCAGGCGGTGGCGTACACCATCATGACGGCGCTGGCGCTGAATTGCACTGTTTCCGGATATACCAAGTTCGACCGCAAGAACTACCCGTATCCCGACCTGATGAAAGGCTATCAGATTTCTCAGTATGATGCCCCCATCGGGAAGGGTGGCTGGCTTGGCATTGAAGTTGATGGGCAGAAAAAGAAAATAGGCATTACCCGAGTTCACTTGGAAGAAGATGTGGCCAAGCTTTTGCACCGGACAGATGCCGGCGGGGAAGAGTACAGCCTGGTGGACGTGAACCGTTCCGGCGTGCCGCTGATGGAGATTGTCGGCGAGCCGGATCTGCGTTCGCCGGAGGAAGCCAGGCAGTACCTGGTCAAGCTGCGCAGCATTCTCCAGTACCTGGGTGTCTCAACGGGAAACATGGAAGAAGGCAGTTTCCGCTGTGATGCCAATATTAGCATCCGCGCTGAAGGCAGTTCCAAACTGGGGCCCAAGGTCGAGGTCAAGAATATGAACAGCTTCCGGGCGGTCTACCAGGCGATGGACTATGAGGCCGGGCGGCAGCGGAAAGCCTTCAGCGAGGGGAAAAAGCTAGCGCAGGAAACGCGGGGCTGGGTGGAGGAGAGGGGCAAGACAGTGGCGCAGCGCAGCAAGGAATACGCCCATGACTACCGCTACTTCCCCGAGCCGGACCTGCCACCGCTTTCCATCAGCCGGGATTGGGTGGAGGAAATAAAAACTAAATTACCCGAATTACCTGAGGACAGACGAGAAAGGTTCATGACGGAGTACGGCCTGCCGCTCTATGACGCCAGCCTGCTGATAAGTTCTAAAGCAATGGCGGACTACTTTGAAGACGCCACTAAAACTGATGCCTATCAGAAGCTGCCTCCAGATAAAGCGGCCAAGGAAGTAAGCAACTGGCTACTGGGCGAAGTCAGCCGCATAATGAATGATAACAATATAGAAATTGATGACTTTAAGAGAAAAGTTGAGCCTGCACAAACTACCAGAATAGCGGCAATGAGTTCCGAAGGTGTCGTTAATATATCAACTGCCAAATTGGTGATGGGCGAAATGTTCAATACAGGAAAAAGTGCCGAGGAAATTATACGAGAACGTGGCCTCAGCCAGATAAGCGATTCCGGGGAACTTGAAGCCACCATCATTGACGTGATAAACTCAAATGCACAGGCCGTGTCCGACTACAAAGCAGGCAAGGATACGGCGCTGAAATTCCTGGTGGGGCAGGTGATGCGGGCGACCAAGGGTCGTGCCAATCCGGTACTGGCCGGTGAACTGTTGCAGAAAAAGCTTGACGAAGGCTGAAGCAGGGAGAGAGGAAGGGAACGATGCAGACCTATTTAAATATAGCTCAAATAGTACTGGCAGTATCTTTGATATTGATTATCCTTTTGCAGGTTCGAGGTGGTGGGTTGGGAGGCATCTTCGGTCAGCCTGACGCGGTGTACCGGACGAAGCGGGGCCTGGAAAAAACGATGTTTCAGCTCACCATTGTCCTGGCCGTCCTCTTTATCGTCATCGCCATCGTCTCTCTCCGACTTTCTTAATCACCGGTTTGGCGGAAACTGGGCGAAGCATGAACGCCATCATTACCCTGACTACAGATTTCGGCTTGGCTGACGCTTACGTAGCGGCGATGAAGGGGGTAATCCTCGATATCAACCGCGAGGCAACAATCATTGATGTCTGCCATACCATAGCGCCGCAGAACATAGCCCAGGCCGCTTTCATTCTGAGCACGGCCCACCAGTTCTTCCCCGCGCGTACCATTCACGTGGTCGTTGTGGACCCCGGCGTTGGGACGGAGCGTAGAGCCATTATTCTGCGTACGCCCCGGTTCGACTTCGTGGCGCCGGACAACGGCGTTCTGAGCGGCGTCATAGAGCCGTTTTTAAAAGAACGGTTACGTCCCGCGCAAGGGCAGACCGCGCTTCCCCCCGAACTGGAGGCGGTATCGATTACCAGGCCCGAGTTCTGGCGCTCGCCGGTGAGCCCAACTTTCCACGGGCGCGACATCTTTGCCCCGGTGGCCGCCCGGCTTTCGCTGGGCGCTGCGCCAGAAGAATTCGGCGAAGTTATAAGGTCCATTACGTTACTGCCGGAACACCGTCCGTATCAGGAATCGGCGGGCACGCTGGTGGGGCGGATCGTGCATATTGACCATTTCGGCAATCTTATCACCAATTTCAAGCGTGGGGACCTGCCGGAAGAACCTTTCGCCGTTGAGGTAAGCAACCGCTTCATTTCGAGGCTGAGTCGCACCTATGGAGAAGGCGAGGGGTTGCTGGCGCTCATCGGGAGCAGCGGCTATCTTGAAATCGCGGTGAAAGGAGGCAGCGCCCGTGATTTTCTGGGGGCTGCGGTGGGTGATGACGTTAAAATCAAACTGGGAAAAAGGTAAATCGGGCGACTTTGTGCCCGGAGGCTATTGACAAATATCGACAGGTTTGCTACTCTGCTTCACAGAGTCAACTAAAGGAGGTCCCACAAATGACCCAGGCTTATTGTATGAAATGCCGAAAGAAAGTAGAAATCAAGAACGCGCAAGCAACAATACTCAAGAACAAGCGGCCGGCAGTTCGGGGTGAATGCCCCAGCTGCGGTACCAAGGTATTCCGCATCGGCAAGGCATAACCTTATCGTTTTCCTGAACACATCTCCCAAAATGTCTCGGGTATAAAGTGGCCACGAGGCGGCTGCCGGGGTAAATATCGGGAATGTAATGGCGCATTCCTCAGCGTTAACAGTTGTTGGATAATATGAAGGCATTGTCTTTGGCAGTGCCTTCTTTATTCAATTATATTGACCTTTAGAGTTCCTTTATCATCCAGGAGAAGCGGCCATGAGACTGAAACTATGGTTTCTGGAAACAAGGCCCCAGTTTCTGATACTTTCCGTGGTGCTGGCGTTTCTGGGCACCAGCATTGCGTGGTATGACGGGTATTTTCATCTCGGTTATGCACTGCTCGCAGGCTTTGGGCTGCTGCTCACCCACATCAGTGTCAACACTTTAAATGACTATTTTGATTACCGGAGCGGCGTGGACTTGGTCACGAGGCGGACACCCTTCAGCGGCGGCAGCGGGATTCTCCCCGCGGCGCTGCTTTCACCGAAGCAGGTCTTCTGGCTCGGCACGTCTTCTTTCCTGCTGGCGGCGGGCATCGGCGTATTTTTCATTCTGGTGCAGGGATGGCTGCTTCTTCCCCTGCTACTGCTGGCCGCGGTATGTATTCTCTTCTATACGCCGGTAATACTCAAAATGCCCTGGCCAGAATGGGTCGCCGGGCTGGGGCTTGGCGTGTTACCGATTCTGGGGCTTTACTTTGTCCAGGCGGCTCAATATAACTGGCACGCGGTAATTGCCGCAGTTCCCTCCGGGATTCTGGTGCATAACCTCCTCCTGCTCAACGAGTTCCCCGATACCGAAGCAGACCGTCGGGCGGGGCGAAGGACTCTGCCCATCATCATGGGCGGAGCACGGGCCAGCCTCATTTATGCTGCGTT